>CAYRLP010000074.1:0-9202 GCA_964424935.1 uncultured Bacteroides sp. | reverse complement strand
CTACCATGATGGTCATATTCCCGGTGCATACCGAAATCGCTGACGTTTATATTCATCCAGATTTCCGGTGGGTGGTTCCATGTCTTCGGGAAAATCCATATTTGAAAAGGTCTGAAAATAAAGCAGGCAGGAATTCTTCCACCACAGGGCTTCCTTTTCCTGGATCTTCAGCAACATGGATACCTGCCTGAATCGTTCCGGATCGATCTTATGTTCCAGGGAAGCCCATTGTTGCCGCAATACTCCAACTTCCCGTACCCCGGTATCGTAATTGAAACACAGCTCCTCCCACAGAGTCCTTCCCGACCGCATGGGATAATCCCAGGGCAGGTGATGAAACCAGAGCAGGTATTTATCCGGACAGGTCTGAAGATTTTCCCAGGTAGCACGAACTCCGGGAGCATACTGGCTCAATGCATTGCTCCCCGTGGAGGTTCGATCAAAACCGATTCCAAGGGAATCGGCCTGATGGTAGTAAACGGAGGTCCAGTCAGGTCGTCCTCTGTCCACCCAGGGCCCCGGTCCGTAATGATTTCCCTGACCCATAATGTGATGCAGACCCAGTGGAGTGGAATAATGAACGAACGTCTCCCGTGAATTCAACATCATCCCGGAAAGGATCGAATCCACTTCCGGATCGTTTCCAAAGGTGAGCCCGATCCATTCCCGTGCGATTTGTTCCGGACTAAGCGCATGATTCCACGCCAGTCTGCCAAAGGCATACCAGTTGGACTGGCCGAAGGGATGACCTGTCCAGTTGCGGTCCGTTCCAATATTGGAAACACCTGCCATCACCGATTGCGTCTGATCGAAATCCGAACCATCAATGATGGAAGCAACCGTAGACTGGGGATAGGGAGTTTCGGTTCTGGAATCCAGGCACTCCTTGAACAAGGGGGCCAGGTAGACGAGGTTCGTTCCCTGGCCCAGGTATTCCTGGGTGATCTGCACCTCTAGGGCGAGCTTGGTCTTTTTCATCGCCCCAAACAGGGGATGGAAGGGTTCCCGGGGTTGAAAATCGATGGGGCCATTCTTCACCTGGATAAATACATTATCCCCGAATAAGCCGTCCAGGGGTACGAACTCATTGTAGGCCTGCTTGGCCCGGTCTTCAGGAACTTCGCTACTGTATACAAAGGCCCTCCACATGACGATCCCTCCATATGGCTTCACTGCATCGGCCAGCATATTCGCCCCTTCTGCATGGGAACGGTCATAATTTTGGGGACCCGGCTGGCCTTCGGAATTTGCCTTTACGAGGAATCCCCCAAAGTCAGGAATGGACTCATAGATGTCTTCTATTTTCTCCTTCCACCACTGTTGTACCTCTGCATTCAGGGGGTCTGCTGTTTTGAGTCTCCCGATCTCCATGGGAGCATTGAATCGTGCAGTCAGGTATACCTTGATTCCATAGGGCCTGAACAGATCCGCCAGCGCTTTAACCTTCTCGATATAAGGGGGCGTAAGAACCAGGGCGTTTGCATTCACATTGGTCAGCACGGTGCCATTGATCCCCAGTGAAGCGTTGGCCCTGGCGTAATCAATGTAGCGCTGGTCCAGGTAATCCGGCAGCTTGTGCCAGTCCCAGATGGAGAATCCGGCATAGCCCCGCTCGACAGTCCGGTCCAGGTTGTCCCAGTGATCCAGGATTCTTTCTGAGATAAGCGGAGCGTTCACTATGGGAAGCAAGGATTGAACGTCCGGATGAATCTGTACTTCCCGGAGTAAATGAAACACCCCGTACAGGGTTCCAACCGGAGAATTTGAGACGATTACAACGGTACGGGGATGATTCTTCATCTGCGCAATCAGGAATCCATCATCTCCCAGGGAATGCAACTGTGTGACCAACTCTTCTGTGTGCAGGACATCGAAATCGTCCGGCGTTCCGATCACCAGTGAAGCGTCCTCTGAAAAATCCCGTGAATAGACCACTTCCTGTTGGATCATTCCGCTTGCGGCCCGGTCCAGTTCACTTTTGACAATGGAATAGGTCCCCGGGCTTGTCTCCGGGATAACCACCATTCGAAAAAGATTTTTAGTATACTGCTTCCGGGTTTCTTCCATGATGGGTTTGTACCGGAGCCACAAATCGTATCCATCATCAGCCCGTGATGCGAGATGGATTGAACCCAGCATCCCTAGCAGGATGATAGGTTTGCATAGCCAGGCAAAGGAATTTGTTCTCATTGAAAGGGACTTTATCTGCTAAATTAAGCCCTTCCAGGGTAAAATCATTGAAACCGGGGATTATTTATCTACTGAACGTTCCCCGAAATTCTGCAACCCGGAGCGCTTCACCCGGTCTGCAAACAAAGATTCCACATAGTCTTCATCTTCAACCACGAATAAGAGGACAGCCAGTAAGGAACTCAGCAGGATGTAGGTAATTACTTTTTTCATTACATGCGGTATATAAGAAGATTAATGATACATCCTTACCACCTGGGGTCAAAGATGGTTTTCCGGACCTGGTAAACAATTCATATGCGTTCCGGGTTTAAATACTCTATTGAAATGAAATTACATTGCATCGAAACACAAATAGCAACTACTCCATTACTCCCCCAGGCCAGAATGGCCGGAGTCCTGTATCTGATCATTATTGTAAGCGGATTATTCAGTGAAATGGTGGTCCGGTCAGGAATAATCGTGCCGGATGATATCCGTGCAACAGCAGAAAATATCCTGGCCAAAGAAACCCTGTTCCGCATCGGATTTCTGAGCGACTTGATCATGGTAATGAGTGACGTTGGGGTTGCCCTGCTGTTCTATCTGCTATTCAGGCATGTGAATAAAGGACTGTCGATGTTATCTGCCTTTTTCAGACTGGCTCAGGCTACCGTTATCGGCATCAATCTGCTCAATATGTTCATGCCCCTGATTCTTCTGAATCGTGGGGAATTTCTCCAGGCATTTTCAGACGAGCAGGTATATTCGCTTTCGTCACTGTTCCTGGAGGCTCACACCTACGGATACCTGATCAGTGGGGTATTCTTCGGCATCAGCTGTATTCTGCTTGGTGTGCTGATTTACAGATCCGATTACTTCCCCCGATGGCTGGGCGTTCTGGTCCTGGCTGCAGGAATCAGCTATCTGATCGATTGCATCACCAATTTTCTGGCACCAGGTTATGCGTCCCTGAGTGAATATCTGGTTGTTTCGGTAGCCGTGATTTCTGAATTTTCGCTTTGTCTGTTCCTGCTGATCAGAGGTGTGAATCCGGGTCCTGAAAAGAAAAAGGTATAAAAAATCCTTCCGGAACCTCAGAGTCATTTTTTCGCAATTGCTGCGCTTGCCGGCCCTGCCAGTTTCATCAGGCTCGTTTCCTTAAAGCCTGCTTCTGAAACCCACAATTCAAAATCCTCAAAGGTAAAATCAAACCCTTCCCGTGTTTCAATCAGCATATTCAGAGACATCAACAGTCCAAAGGTATTATGACGACGGTCATCGTCGATAATGTTCTCGATCACTACCAGGGATCCGCCTTTAGGAAGTGCATCATAGGCTTTGCTGATCAACATCTTCTTGTCACTGAGTCCCATATCGTGAAGAATATTCCCCATGGTGATCACATCGGCCCTGGGGAGCGGATCTTCATAAAAATCACCGGACACGACTTTTACTTTATTGGCCACACCCATTTTGCTGACATTTTCAATCGCGATCGGACTAACCGGGAGAAGATCAAACGTAATACAATTCATATGCGGATTATGTGTCACCACATGAGCGGATAACTGGGCACCTGCCCCACCCACGTCACAGAGTGTCTTATAGTCTGAAAAGTCAAACTGATGGGCGAAGGTGACAAAATTCCCGGTCTGAGCTCCACTCATGGCGTTTACAAATTCCCTTGTTTTGTCCTTATCTTCATAAAGCTTTTCAAATAAGGATTGTTCCCCGGTGCGTATCTCATTCTGGGGGGTTCCTTTTATAAGTCCTTCCTCAAGAAAGTTCCAGAACGGATAGAGGCGGTTATTTGCCATTTCAAGGAGCCCGCCTATATAGGTAATTTTATTCTTATCCAGATACAGATCTGCATCAGCTGCATTTGCATAAACCGCATATTCCCTGATCCCGCTGCGTTCCAGAAAACCCATGGATACCAGTGCGTCCAGAAAGTCATACATCCCCCTCCCGTTCAGACAGAGTCTCCTGCGGATCTCTTCCCCGCTCATGGTCTTTTCAGCCAGTACGGTGAATAGTTCTAGCTTTACTGCTGTCAGTAGCGTCTTTGAAGCCCAGAATCCCATACCCGTTTGCATGATGTTGGAAGGATCCACCATCATTTCCTTTTTCTTTTTTGTCTCTTTTACTTGTGCCATAACTGTTAAAATTTGAGTTGTTGTTCATGGGCCCTGTTACAAACGATAACTCAGAATCAGTTTGCTAAACACGTTTAGTGCCGTTCCGGTCTACTGGGGTGAAATGGATTTAGAAAGGGACTAGGAAAAGTAGTTGCGGGAAGCATCAATATTAGGGCAGTTTAAAGACATGACCTAATATAAACCTATGATTAACATTCTTTTAACGGAGCCGTGGAATTGCATCGCAGGATAAGGTTAATTTCATATCTTTATTAGTCATGATCAAACAGAATCCAATCCACCTGAACCTCAATGTCAGGGGCCTTGCGCCATCAGCAACCCTGGCCATAAACGAGAAGTCGGCAGAGATGCAGGATAAGGGCCTGTCGGTATACCGCCTGGGGTTGGGACAATCTCCCTTTCCGGTCCCTGAACGCGTGGTGCAGGCCCTCCGGGACCATGCCCATGAGAAAGACTATCTCTCCGTGGGTGGATTAAGAGAACTCCGGGAAGCAGTTGCTGCGTTTAACTTGCGTACGCAGGGAATCCGGACGAATCCTGATTTTGTGATGATCGGTCCTGGATCCAAAGAGCTGATCTTCATACTTCAGCTTGTTTATTACGGCGACCTGATGATTCCCACCCCTTCCTGGGTTTCCTATTCTCCCCAGGCACGGATTGTGGGAAGACACGTATACTGGGTGCCTACCTCACCGGACAACTTCTGGCGAATGAGTCCCAACCAGCTGGATAAGATCTGCCGGACCGACCCGGACAAGCCGCGCATAGCCATTCTCAATTATCCAAGTAACCCCACCGGTTATACCTACCCGCTGGACCGTCTGAAGGAGCTCGCGGAGGTAGCCAGGAAATATAAGGTCATCCTGGTTTCCGACGAAATCTATGGCCTGCTGCATTTCAGGGACCAGCATGTTTCGGTAGCCCGGTATTACCCGGAAGGAACCATTATCAGTGGAGGGCTCAGCAAATGGTGTGGTGCAGGCGGATGGAGGCTGGGTACCTTTTCCTTTCCTGAATCTCTGGAGTGGCTTTACAGGGCCATGACCATCGTAGCAAGTGAAACCTATACTTCCACCAGTGCTCCCATCCAGCATGCAGCGGTCACCGCGTTCGAAGGCGGCGAAGATATTGATGAATACCTTAATCATTCCAGGCGTATTCTGCGAGGCCTTGCCCATTTTGCCACGGATCGTCTCCGGGAAATGCATGTGGATATTCCCATGCCACATGGGGCATTTTACCTTTTTCCCGATTTTGAAGTATACCGTGAAGCCCTGGCAAATAAAGGGATCTGCACATCCGTGGAGCTGTGCAACACCCTGCTGGAGGAAACGGGAATCGCCATGCTTCCTGGCTATGAATTCGGCAGGGATCCGGCCGAATTGACGGCCCGGATCGCTCTGGTGGATTTCGATGGGAAGGAAGCCCTGGAGGCAGCTTCCGAAGCGAACGGGGATACGGAAATCGGTGATGCCTTTATACGAAGCTATGCACCCAGACTGGTCACCGCCTTTGAACGGCTGATAGAGTGGTTTTTAGCTCTCCACCTTCCCCCGCATTAGCAGATCAAGGGCTTCATTGAATGACCCGGCTGCGATTATGTTTCCGGAATTCACAAAAAATATCTCATCGGCATTTTCGATGGTGTTTAAACGATGGGCGATGATCACCCGTGTGGTGGATGCCGGAAGGTTGTTCAGTATTTCCTCCAGTTGCTGTTCGGTCACCGTGTCGATATTTGCCGTTGCTTCATCCAGAATCAGAAGCTCCGGCTTGCGAAGGATCGCCCGCATAAATGCGATAAGCTGTTTCTGTCCCAGGCTGATACCGTCACCATTCATCTGGATGGGTGTATCCAATCCTTTTTCAAATCGTTTCAGCAGATTCAAAAGCCTGGCATCCTCCAGGGCATGTTCGAGCTCTCCATTGGAAAGCCCTGCACACTCCGGATTGCCATATAGTATGTTGTCCCGCACCGTACCGGTAAAAAGCAGGGGATCCTGGAGTATGAATCCGATCTTCAATGCCCGCTCACACGGTGAGTAGGTCCGGATATCCCGGCCATCAAGCTTTACGGCCCCTTTGGTGGAATCATACAGCCTGGCAATCAGGGAAGCCGTGGTGGTTTTTCCGCCTCCAGTGGGACCCACGAACGCATAGGTCCGGCCCCGCTGCAGATGAAAGTCCACCCCGTGCAATACTTCCTTACCATTGGGGTAACTGAATGAAACCTGATCGAAATGAATGTAGGAGGCCTCCGGATCCCTTCCCGTATCTTCCATGATGGTAAGGTTGCTTTCAAGCGAGAGAAGGTGTGAGATCCGGTCCCAGGCTGCCAGGGCCAGCTGAAAGTTGGCCCACAAGGCGGCCATCTGACGCAAGGGATTGTAAAAATTGGAGATATATGCAATGAAACTGATCAGCAGCCCTATTGAAAAATGCCCCCTGATGATAAGCCATATTCCCAGGGAAAGAACGATAAGCTGACCAATATTGGATGCAAAAGTATAGACCGGAGTGAGCATCGTGTTGGCAATGCCTGCATGTAAGGATCTGCGGTAATTTTCACGGTTTGCCTCCCCGAACCGTTTCCGGAAATAGTCCCGCCGGTTAAAGGCAATCACCACCTTGAAGTTTGCCAGGCTCTCCTGGATCTCGGCCGACAGGTTGCCCAGGCTCTTCAGGCTTGCTTCATTCTTCCTCCGGATCCAGGGGGAGACACTCCGGGTGAAAACAAACAGAACCAGCGCCGGGGCCAGCGCTGCCAGAGCCAGGGGCAGGTTGATCACCAGAAGGATGATTCCCGCCCCGGTCATGGTAATCAAACTTCCGATAAACTGCATCAACGACCGAGAAAAGAACTGGTTTACCTTGTCGGTATCGTTGTTGATCCGCGAGATCAGGTCCCCTGCCTTATTCTGGTTGAAAAAATCAAGCGGTAATTCCTGCAGCTTATCAAACACGGAATTCCGCAGTCTGAAAAGCATGCGCTGCCCGATTCCGCCCATCAGTCGCATCTGGGCATAATTCACTGCAAAGGCTGTTACATACATGGCCAGCAGGATCCCTGAAAACAGGAGGACCCCGTGATAATCCTTCGCCTGCACATAGGTGTCAATGGTGTACCCCACCAGGTAGGGCCCCATGAGGCTCAACCCGGCGTTCAGAAAAATGGCTGTAAATGCCATGGTGATCTGCCTGCGTTCCCCGCCGATAATACTCACCAGCTTCCTTAGAGATGCAAATACCGGACGTTTTCCGCCTGTTTTTTCCGATGCCTGATTCAGATTATAGTTCATAATGGCTGGTGCTTTTTTGTGAACTGTAGATCTGCATATATTCAGGCGAACTTTCCAGCAAATCGGCATGCTTTCCGGAAGCGATAATCTCTCCTTCCATCAGAAGGATGATCTGGTCAAAATGCCGTACCGGCGCAATTTTCTGGGTGACGGATAACAGCGTCAGTTCAGGGTAATTGTTCTCCAGGTTGCACAGGATCTTATTCTCGGTTTGCCGGTCCACCCGGGAGGTGAAGTCGTCCAGAAGGAGGATCGCCGGATTCAATGCCAGAGCCCTGGCAAGCATAATCCGTTGTTTCTGTCCACCTGACAGGCTGGTTCCCCGTTCCGAGACCATGGTATCGAGTTTCTCAGGCAGGGTTTCGATAAAATCAGCCAGCTCCGCGGTCTCAATGGCCAAGGCAAGGTCCTCCTCCGTGACTGCGTCATTGAACGCGATGTTCTCCCTCAGGCTCAGGTTAAAGATGATGCTGTCCTGGAATACAAACCCGATCTCCTTATGGAAGATCTCTTTGGCATATTTCTCGATGGGGACTCCGTCGAATTCCAGGCTACCCTGCTCCGGGGGGATCAGGTTTGCTAAAAGGTACAGCAGCTGGCTCTTCCCGGCAGCAGTAGGTCCGATGATGGCTGTCCTGCTGCCGGCCCTGACGTTGAAGGATATGTTTTTCAGAACCGGTTCCTTGTTATAACTCAGGGATATGTTCTGCAGATGAATATTTCCCCGGATATCCGAACGGGTGGTTCCGGACTCTTCCGGCAGAGGTTCATCAAGTACCTGACTGATCCTTCCGTAGGATGCGGTAGCTGCGGCGATAATATTGCTCATGAACCCGATGATCATCACCGGAAAAATAAGCATGATCAGGTAGCTGTTGAATGCGGCGAAATTCCCCAAGGTCAGGGACCCTATCACCACAAAATGACCTCCCAGGGCAAGGATGATGACCACGGCCAGGTTTGCCGTGAACATGATGATGGGGATCAGAACCGAAAAGAGCCTGACAATCTCAAGTCCCAGGTCCCTTGATTCCACATTTTTCTCAAGGAATTTCTGGCTTTCGGGCTGTTGTGAATTAAGGACCCGGATGAGCGCCGATCCCAGGATACTCTCATTGATGATCCGGTTCAGTGCATCGATGACTTCCCTGCTCTTTCTGAAAAGGACCCGAACTTTCATCAGGATAATGTAGAAAGAGGTCGCGATGACCGGCACGATGACGAGCACGGCAAGGGCCAGTTTCCAGTTGATCATGATCAGCAGAACAGCGGCTCCGATGATCACGAACAGGGAGGAGATGATGTTCACAAAAGCCTGGGAAACAAACATCTTGACCGAGTCCATGTCGGAGGTCAGGTTGGTCAGGAATTTTGCGGGGTTCGACTTCAGGATGTAGGAATTACTCTGATAGGATATTTTATCTGACAGCTTATTGCGTAAATCCCTGGCTACCCTCTCTGCGGTAAAGGTCTGGAGAATTCCCTGACCAAAGGTGAACAGGAAGATGCCGCCCGCAGCAACCAGGAATTCGGTAATCACCTTCCCTGCATCGAACTTGCCGGCTGAAAATG
>CAYRLP010000073.1:2318-9234 GCA_964424935.1 uncultured Bacteroides sp. | reverse complement strand
CATGTTACAACCGAAGAAAACCAAATACAGAAGAATGCAGAAGGGGCGGATGAAAGGAAATGCCCAGCGGGGAACGCAGCTCGCATTCGGTTCATTTGGCATTAAAGCGATGGAGAGTGCCTGGATCACAGGCCGCCAGATTGAGGCTGCCCGTCAGGCCATCACCCGTCATATGAAGAGGGAAGGTCAGCTCTGGATCCGCATTTTCCCGACCAAACCCATAACCAAGAAACCGGCGGAGGTTCGGATGGGTAAAGGAAAAGGGGCCCCCGAAGGATTTGTGTATCCCATAACCCCCGGCAGATTGATCTTCGAAGTGGAAGGTGTACCCATGGATGTGGCCAAAGAGGCCCTGCGCCTTGGCTCCCAGAAGTTTCCCATTACCACCAAGTTTGTGGTCCGGAGGAATTATGTGGAACAATAGAAATCGTCAGATACCTAAGGAAATAAAATGAAGAGTTCAGAAATCAGAGAGTTAACAACACAGGAGCTGCTGGAGCGCCTTGAAAGCGAAGAGACACTGATGGTTCGCATGAAGATGAACCATGCTGTTTCCCCGCTGGACAATCCCAACAAGCTTGTGGAGACACGCAGGAACATTGCCCGGTTAAAAACAGAGGTAAGGGCCAGACAAATCAAGGAGCAGTCCGAAAATTAATCGAGCATATGGAAACAACGACAAGAAATACAAGACGCGAGCGGATCGGTGTGGTGGTGAGCAGCAACATGGATAAGTCCATTGTCATCTCTGTGAAGCAGAAGATCAAGCACCCCATCTACGGTAAATTCGTGAACAAAACCACCAGGTTCATGGCTCATGATGCGGAAAACACCTGTAATGTGGGTGACACGGTAAAGATCAGTGAAACCAGGCCCCTGAGCAAAAAGAAAAGGTGGAGATTAGTAGAAATTATCGAAAGAGCTAAGTAATCATGGTACAGCAAGAGAGTAAATTATCCGTAGCCGATAACAGCGGGGCCAAAGAGGTTCTGGTTATCCGTGTGCTGGGTGGAACCAGGAAACGCTACGCCAGCATCGGTGACAAAGTGGTGGTCACTGTGAAAAGTGCCATTCCTTCAGGTGAAGTGAAGAAGGGAACCGTCTCCAAGGCGGTGGTTGTAAGGACCAAGAAGGAGATCAGGCGCAAGGATGGATCCTACATCCGTTTCGACGACAATGCCGTGGTGTTGCTGAACAACCTGGACGAAATGCGCGGAACGCGTATTTTCGGGCCTGTGGCCAGGGAACTCAGGGATCGTCATATGAAAATTGTTTCACTGGCTCCGGAGGTATTATAACTAGTAAATGATCATTCCCATGCAGAAGAAATTACATATAAAAAAGGGTGACCAGGTGATCGTCAACTGTGGCGAATACAAAGGACAGAAAGGCAGGGTCCTGGATGTGGACCGCTCCAAGGACCGCGCCATTGTGGAGGGTGTAAACATGGTGTCGAAGCACACCAAACCCAATGCCAACAATCCCCAGGGTGGAATTACCAGGCAGGAGGCCCCTGTCCACATTTCCAACCTGAACCTGGTGGATCCTTCCAGTGGAGATGCCTCCCGGGTAGGCCGGAAACTCAATGATAAAAACAAACTGGTGCGTTACGCCAGAAAATCAGGTGAGGAGATCAAGTAATGGAGAAGAAATACATAGCTGGTTTACAGAAGAAATACAGCGAGGAGATTGTACCCGCGCTGATGGAACAGTTCGGCTACACGTCAGTGATGCAGGTTCCACGTTTGCAGAAAATTGTGCTGAACAGTGGTGTCGGCCAGGCGATCGCTGATAAGAAGCTGATCGAGGTGGCCCAGGAGGAACTATCGCAGATCGCCGGACAGAAAGCGGTACAGACCGTTTCCACCAAGGATATTTCAAACTTCAAACTTCGCCGCGGCATGCCCATTGGTGTGAAGGTAACCCTTCGCCGCGAGCGCATGTACGAATTCCTGGAGCGCCTGATTATCGTGGCACTGCCCCGGATCCGTGACTTTAAAGGGGTCTCCGCCAAGTTGGACGGACGCGGAAATTACACAATGGGGATCACCGAGCAGATCATCTTCCCGGAGATCGATATCGACAAGATCAGCAAGATCATGGGACTGGAAGTTACCTTTGTGACCTCCGCCCCCACCGATGAAGAGGGAACCGCGCTGCTCAGAGCATTTGGTATACCGTTTAAAACCGAAAAAAGATAGCACAATGGCCAAAGAATCAATGAAAGCCCGTGAAGTGAAGCGTCAGAAACTGGTTGAAAAGTACGCTGAAAAGAGGGCAAAACTGAAAGCCGAAGGCGATTTCGTGGGACTGAGCAGGTTGCCGCGCAATTCAAATCCCATCCGGCTCCATAACCGCTGTAAACTGACCGGGCGTCCCAAGGGATACATGCGGCAGTTCGGGATCAGCAGGATCACCTTCCGGGAGATGGCTGCTGAAGGATTGATCCCGGGGATCAAAAAAGCCAGCTGGTAGATATTGATATAGAAAGATAAAAAGAGAAAGAAAATGACAGATCCGATTGCAGATTATCTGACCCGCATCCGAAATGCTGTAATGGCCAATCACAAGGTGGTGGAAATTCCTGCATCCAATATAAAGAAGGACATGACCCGGATTCTTTTTGAGAAAGGGTACATCCTGAACTATAAGTTTGAGGAGGAAGGCCCCCAGGGAAACATCAAGATTGCATTGAAATACAATCCCGAAACCAAGGCAAATGCCATCAAATCCCTTGAGCGGATCAGCAAGCCCGGATTGAGAAAGTATGTGGACAGTGCGAATCTTCCCCGGGTACTTAACGGACTCGGTGTGGCGATCATATCCACCTCTCAGGGGGTGATGACCGATAAGGAAGCCCGAAGCCTGAACATTGGCGGAGAGGTATTATGTTATGTTTATTAATTGAATAAGGAGAAGTACTCATGTCAAGGATAGGAATTTTGCCCATTGAGCTCCCGGCCGGCGTAAGCGTTGAGGTGGATGACAACAACCTGGTAACCGTGAAAGGGCCCAAGGGGGAGTTGAAGCAGCAGGTGGACAGGAACATCACCGTGAAGGTAGAAGAGAACCAGGTAACCCTTTCCAGGTCCTCCGAGGAGAAGGAACAGAAATCGAAGCACGGATTGTACCGCTCCCTGTTGAACAATATGGTGATTGGTGTTTCCGAAGGGTATACCATTCAGCAGGAACTGGTGGGTGTAGGATACCGGGCGGAGGTCAGGGGTAACAACCGCCTTGAACTGAGTCTCGGGTACTCGCACGACATCGCGATCCAGATGCCCGACGAGGTCAAGGTGGAGGCCAGGACGGAGCGGCGTTCCAATCCTATAATCACCCTGACCAGCATTGACAAGCAGCTGATCGGACAGGTGGCCGCCAAGATCCGCTCCCTGCGTCCGCCGGAACCCTACAAAGGCAAAGGCGTCCGGTTTGTTGGTGAACAACTCAGACGTAAGGCAGGTAAAGCAGCCAGCGTATAATGGCGGGGTGGGCTGAACCCCGGAGAAGCATAGAATAACTTAGAATAAAGAATATAGAAATGGCTTTAACAAAAGCAGACCGAAGGCAAAGGATCAAGTACAGGATCCGGAAACGGGTTACCGGAAACGTGGAGCGTCCCCGTATGACGGTTTTCCGCAGCAACAAACAGATCTATGTACAGTTGATTGATGATGTAAACGGCCAGACCCTGGTATCGGCGTCCTCCACGGAAAAGGAGATTGCCTCGAAGAAAGTAAACAAGATCGACCAGGCCAAACTGGTGGGAAAGCGCATCGCTGAGAAAGCAAAGGAGAAAGGAATTAAAACAGTCGTTTTTGACCGGAACGGTTATCTGTACCATGGCAGGGTAAAGAATCTTGCGGATGCTGCCAGGGAAAGCGGACTTAAAATATAAAGAAAGATATGTCAACAGGGATCAGAAAAGTTAAGACAAGTGACCTCGAATTAAAGGACCGCCTGGTTAGTATTCAACGTGTAACCAAGGTGACCAAGGGTGGCCGCACTTTCAGTTTCTCAGCCATTGTTGTGGTCGGGAACGAAGAAGGCATCGTCGGACACGGACTGGGCAAGGCCAATGAAGTGACCACGGCCATTGCCAAAGGAGTGGAAGATGCCAAGAAGAACCTGATCAAGGTGCCCATTATCAACGGGACCATCCCCCATGAGCAGTATGGAAAGTATGGCGGGGCCAAGGTGTTTATCAAGCCCGCATCCAGTGGTACAGGGGTGAAGGCCGGTGGGGCCATGCGCGCCGTACTGGAAAGTGTGGGGGTGAAGGACGTACTGGCCAAGAGCAAGGGTTCATCCAATCCCCACAACCTGGTAAAGGCCACCTTCCACGCCCTTCTTGAACTGAGGGACGCCAACGCAGTGGCACAGCAGAGGAAGGTTGCCATGGAAAAAGTATTTAACGGATAATTCAATTATACGATGGGAAAAATCAAAGTGACCCAGGTAAAAAGCGCCATCAAGAAGCCATTGAGGCAGAAGCGGACGTTGGAGGCACTTGGTATCAGAAAGCTTCACCAGACCATAGAGGTGGAAGCCACTCCCCAGATCCTGGGAATGGTCAAGAAGGTAAACCACCTGGTAAAAGTGGAGGAAGTTAAGTAGAATCAACATATAGACGACAGCAATGGAATTAAGCAATTTAAAACCGGCAAAGGGTTCCACCAGGAGCAAGAAACGCATCGGGCGCGGTCAGGGTTCGGGTACCGGTGGTACCTCCACACGCGGTCACAAAGGACAGAAGTCCCGTTCCGGGTATTCACGCAAGATAGGATTTGAAGGGGGACAGATGCCGCTGCAGCGCAGGGTTCCCAAATTCGGATTTAAAAACATCAACCGCAAGGAGTACAAGGGTATCAACATCAGTACCCTCCAGGAACTGGCCGATGCAAAGAAGATAACCAAAATCGATGTAGATGTACTGGTTGATGCCGGACTGGTCCGGAAGGACGGTCTTGTGAAGATTCTCGGAAACGGTGAACTGAAGGCCAAACTGAATGTAAAAGCCCACGCATTTTCCAAATCTGCAGTTGCTGCCATTGAAGCCGCATCGGGGACTGTGGAGCTTATCTGAAGAACTATGATCTGATGAAAAAATTAATTGAAACCATAAAGAACATCTGGAAGATTGAGGACCTGAAATCAAGGATACTCTATACCCTTGGAATCATCCTGGTCTACCGGCTGGGTACGCACATTGTGCTGCCCGGGATCGATCCGGTGATCATCTCCCAGCTGGCAAGCAGCCGGCAGGGAGGTTCAGGAATCCTTGATCTGCTCAACCTTTTTACCGGCGGGGCTTTTGCCAGGGCTTCCATATTCGGGCTGGGCATTATGCCCTACATCTCGGCCTCCATTGTGGTTCAGCTGCTGGGTATTGCCGTTCCTTATTTCCAGAAGCTGCAGCGTGAAGGAGAGAGCGGGAGAAGGAAGATCAATCAAATCACCAGGTATCTGACCGTAGCCATTCTGATACCCCAGGGGCTCAGTTATATTACCAGCCTCCGGTACCAGCTTCCTGCAGAAGCGTTTTCACCCAATTTTTCCCGGATCGCAGCCATGATCATCCTTACGGCAGGTACCATGTTCATCATGTGGCTGGGTGAACGGATCACCGACAAAGGGATCGGGAACGGAATCTCCCTGATCATCATGATCGGGATCATCGCACGTATGCCCCAGGCTCTGGGGCTCGAGTTCCTCTCGCGTCTGGAACAGCAGGGGGGAGGACTGGTAGCATTCCTGGTTGAAATTCTGGTACTGTTTGTGGTATTTATGGCGAACATCCTGCTGGTGCAGGGAACACGCCGGATACCGGTTCAGTATGCTAAACGCATCGTGGGGAACAAGCAGTATGGCGGGGTTCGTCAGTATATCCCCCTGAAGGTGAATGCCGCGGGGGTGATGCCCATCATTTTCGCCCAGGCCTTTATGTTTATTCCCATCACCGTGGCAGGTTTCGCCAAGGCCGATGCAGCATCCGGCTTTGCAGCGGTATTCAGTAATCCCGTAGGATTCTGGTACAACTTTACCAACGCCATGCTGATTATCCTATTTACCTATTTCTATACGGCCATCACCGTGAATCCCACGCAGATGGCTGAGGATATGAAAAAGAACGGCGGGTTCATCCCCGGAGTGAAACCGGGGCGCAAGACCGCCGAGTTCCTGGACGCAGTCATGTCCAGGATCACCCTGCCAGGCTCATTTTTCCTTGCCCTGGTGGCCATTATGCCCGCCTTCGCCATGATGGCAGGTATAAACCAGAGTTTTTCACAGTTTTTCGGTGGAACCTCCCTCCTGATCATGGTGGGTGTGATCCTCGATACACTGCAGCAGATAGAGAGCCACCTGCTGATGCGTCACTATGACGGATTGACCAAGTCGGGAAGGATCAAGGGTCGGGCCGGCAGTGCAGCTGCCATCTAGTTGAGTATAAAGTTCTTTGATGATTTTAATTAAGACTGCGGAGGAAATTGAGCTGATGCGTGAGAGCAACCAGCTGGTTTCAAAGACACTGGCCGAGCTTGCCAAATACATAAAGCCGGGCGTGTCCACCGAAAGGCTCGACCAGATCGCCGAGGCTTTTATCCGCGACCACGGGGCGAAACCGGGATTCCTGGGTTACCAGGGATATCCCAAAACGCTCTGCACCTCTGTGAATTCGGAGGTGGTGCACGGGATCCCTTCAGAGAAGGTGATTTTAAAGGAGGGCGATCAGCTCTCCATCGACTGTGGAGTGGTCAAGAACGGATTCTACGGGGATACGGCATTCAGCTTTGAGGTGGGAGAAGTTCGTGCCGAGGTCCGCAGGCTTTTGGATGTAACCCGTGAATGCCTCTACAAGGGTGTGGAACAGGCCGTGGAGGGGAAACGGATCGGTGATATCGGACACGCGGTTCAG
>CAYRLP010000073.1:0-2308 GCA_964424935.1 uncultured Bacteroides sp. | reverse complement strand
CGAACGCAACGGATACAGCGTGGTCCGGGAGATGGTCGGTCACGGTCTGGGGCGTCACCTGCATGAGGCACCTGAAGTCCCCAATTACGGAAGAAGGGGAAGCGGCCCGAAGCTGAAAAAGGGAATGGTAATCTGCATCGAACCGATGATCAATATGGGGCGCAGGCAGATCAGCCAGGATCCGGACGGCTGGACCATACGCACAGCGGACAACCAGCCATCGGCTCACTTCGAGTGGGCGGTGGCCATAGATAAAGGGAAGGCTGATATATTGTCGACCTTCTCGTATATAGACCATGAGTTAAACAAACAGAGCAAATAAATGGCAAAACAGGCTTCTATTGAACAGGATGGAGTAATCACCGAAGCATTGTCAAATGCGATGTTCCGGGTGGAGCTGGAAAATGGACACATTATCACAGCCCATATCTCAGGTAAGATGCGGATGCATTACATCAAATTATTGCCGGGGGATCGTGTGAAAGTGGAGATGTCGCCGTATGATCTGACCAAGGGAAGAATTTCGTTTAGATACAAATAAGTAGGACCAATGAAGATAAGAGCATCTGTTAAAAAAAGAAGCGCCGACTGCAAAATCGTCCGCAGGAAAGGACGCTTGTATGTGATTAACAAGAAGAATCCCAAGTTTAAACAGCGCCAGGGATAAGGACATTTATAAAAAACAATTTGACGCATTATGGCAAGAATAGTAGGTGTTGACCTGCCCAAAAACAAAAGAGGTGAAATAAGCCTGACCTACATTTATGGTATTGGCCGCAGCCGTGCTCAATCCATTCTGGATGCTGCAGGTGTGGATCGCAATATCAAGGTGAAGGATTGGAGCGACGACCAGATCTCGGCGATCCGGAAACAGATCAACGAAACTCAGGAGTTCAAGGTTGAAGGGGAACTCAGGTCGTCCGTTCAGCTGAATATCAAGCGACTGATGGACATCGGTTCCTACCGTGGTATCCGTCACCGTATCGGTCTCCCCGTCCGCGGACAGAGTACAAAGAACAATGCACGTACCCGCAAGGGACGGAGAAAGACCGTGGCAAATAAAAAGAAAGCAACTAAATAAGGAGTAACAGTTTATGGCTAAGAAGACAGGATCGTCAAAAAAGCGAACGGTTAAAGTTGAACCTACAGGTCAGGCACACATCAATGCCTCCTTTAACAATATTATTATCTCCCTGACCAATAACCAGGGCCAGGTGATCTCCTGGGCCTCATCGGGTAAGATGGGCTTCAGGGGTTCCAAGAAGAATACCCCCTATGCTGCGCAGATGGCAGCACAGAACTGTGCCAAGGTCGCCTACGACCTGGGACTCCGAAAGGTAAAGGTATTCGTGAAGGGACCCGGATCGGGAAGGGAAAGCGCCATCCGGAACATTCACGCCTCGGGCATCGAGGTGATGGAGATTGTGGATGTGACACCGCTGCCGCACAACGGCTGCCGTCCTGCCAAAAGGCGGAGGGTATAATTCAGCCCTAAGGGATAGACCAAGCTGGAGAGGAATATAAACAATAAATAGTTATATAAATGGCAAGATACAGAGGTCCAAGAACCAAAATTGCACGTAAGTTTTCAGATCCCATTTTCGGGACCGACAAGTCCTTCGAAAAAAAGAATTATCCCCCGGGAATGCACGGGAACAATAAACGCAGACGCAAAGCTTCTGAATACGGGATACAGTTAAAAGAGAAGCAGAAGGCCAAGTATACCTACGGTGTGCTGGAAAAGCAGTTCAGGAATATGTTTGACAGGGCTTCCAGGAGCAAGGGGGTAACCGGTGAGGTACTCCTGCAGTTGCTGGAATCAAGGCTCGACAATGTGGTTTACAGAATGGGACTTTCACCCACGCGCGCGGGTGCCCGTCAGCTGGTTACTCACAGGCATATTACCGTAAACGGGGATATTGTAAATATTCCGTCCTTCACACTGAAGCCAGGAGATATCGTCGGGGTTAGGGAGCGTTCCAAATCATTGGAGGTAATCACCGATTCGCTTTCCACTGCCAGGTACGGATCTTCATCATGGCTTGAATTTGATGAGGCTACCATGACCGGGAAATTTCTGAACCGCCCGGAGCGGGAGGAGATTCCCGAGAACATCAAGGAGCAGCTCATCGTCGAACTTTATTCAAAATAATATAATCCCATTTCTATTATGGCCATTTTAGCTTTTCAAAAACCAGATAAAGTCATCATGCTTGAAGCAGATGACAGCTATGGAAAATTTGAGTTCCGCCCCCTTGAACCGGGTTATGGTATTACCGTTGGGAATGCACTGAGGCGCATCCTGCTC
>CAYRLP010000072.1:0-9269 GCA_964424935.1 uncultured Bacteroides sp. | reverse complement strand
TAATGGAATTGAAACTATATATACTATCAATGCTCTTATCTCAAAACACCCTGAATATAAAGTTATGCGATTCACTCATAAACTGTGGTTGATTATACTCGGGATCTCTGTCCCGGGCCTGCTTATGCTTCCCCGAAGCTGTACCCAGCCATCCGGCCAGAAACTTCCCCACATCATTTACATCCTGGCAGACGATCTGGGCTACGGGGATGTTTCAGCCACCAATCCGGAAGCAGCCTGGCAAACCCCGCATCTGGACCGGATCGCGGAGGAAGGCATGAGCTTTACCGATGCCCATTCGGGTTCGGCCGTCTGTTCCCCAACCAGATACGGGATTCTTACCGGGCGCTACTCCTGGCGGACCCGGCTGAAAGAGGGCGTTCTCTGGAGCCTGGATGAACCGCTGATCCACCCGGAAGAGGTCACGGTCGGCTCCCTGTTGCAGGAGAGGGGATATACAACGGCCTGTATCGGTAAATGGCACCTGGGTCTGGGCTGGCAGTTCAAGGAGGGACAGGCGGATCAGATCGATTTTGCCAAGCCGGTGAAAGGCGGGCCCACCACTCTGGGTTTTGACTATTTCTTCGGGATTACCGCTTCACTGGACATCCCGCCCTATGTCTATATTGAAAACGACAGGGCTACTATGGTTCCGGAGCGATACACCCAGGACACCTCGGAATATGGCTGGTGGCGAAAGGGTTTAACCGGTGCGGATTTTATACACGAGGAGGTCCTGCCCGTAATGACCCGGAAGGCGGTGGAATTCATTGACCGCCAACTGGACGGACCCGGGAACCAACCCTTCTTTTTATACCTGGCCCTTCCCGCCCCGCATACGCCCATTCTTCCGGTAGCGGAATTCAGAGGAAAAAGCGGGACCAATCCCTACGGGGATTTCGTGTTGCAGGTGGATCACTCCGTCGGACAGATTCTGCAGGCCCTGGATGCCCATGGAATCGCCGGAGAAACCCTGCTTATCTTTACCAGTGATAACGGCTGCGCCCCTTCTGCCAACTTTGAGGAACTGGCCAGATACGGACATGATCCGAGCTATCATTTCAGGGGACAGAAGGCAGATATTTTTGAAGGCGGACACAGGGTGCCGTTCCTGGTCAGATGGCCCGGCAACGTGGAACCCGGAACAGAGAATTACCAGGTGATCTGCCTGACCGATCTGCTGGCTACTGTGGCCGCGATTACGGGTGCCTCTCAGGATTTCTCAACCGGTGTGGACAGTTATTCGTTGCTTCCTGCTCTGCGGGGTGAAAAAGACGGGGTAATCAGGGAAGCGACGGTGCACCACTCCATCAACGGATCCTTTGCCATACGGAAAGGGCCATGGAAACTGATCCTATGCCCGGGTTCCGGGGGGTGGAGCGATCCAAGGCCGGAGGCACCCGGCACGGCTGATCTTCCGCCGTTCCAGTTATACGACCTTGAAAAAGATGTGGGAGAAACCCGGAATCTGGCCGGGCAATACCCTGAGGTGGTCCGGGAGCTTTCTGATCTGCTGAGGCAGTATATCCAAAATGGCAGAAGCACTCCGGGTCCCAGGCAGGAATATGAATCCCCGGATTACTGGCCGGGGCTCAGTTGGATGGCTGATTGAAAGCGAGCCGGTCCACAAACAGATCCTGGAAATCCGGTTCCGATTCCAGGTTGACATGACGGGTCCCGCCCAGGATCTCTTCGGCTGCTTCCATCCCGGAAAACAGAAACATTTTTGCCCCGATCAGTGCCGAATTTCCCAGTTTCCTGTATCGATCCACGGGTACCCCCATCATCCCGGTTCGGACCATATTCTCCAGGTTGATATAAGTGCCGAACGCGCCCGAAACAAAGACCTGCGAAAGTTCCTTTTCAGAAATGCCAAGTGTTCGGAGCAGTATCTGCATCCCTGCTGCAATGGCGGCTTTGGCCAGCTGAAACTCCTGGATATCCCGGGAAGTCAGGCTTACCTGCCCGGTCAGGAGAATGTGGGACTGGCCGGAAAGTATTTCCCCGAATCCCCCCAGTTCCCCCTTTTTAAGCAGGACCGCCACGGCATCTATCAATCCGCTGCCGCAGATGCCGGCGGCCGGCACATTCCCGATCACACTGCACAGGAGCCCATCCGCTGAATCCCTGACCGATGAGATCGCCCCGGTGGTCGCCAGCATCCCCTGGGAGATCCTTGCTCCTTCAAAAGCCGGTCCGGCGGCCGTGGATGCGCACAGCAGCCTATCCCGGTTCCCCACTACGATCTCCCCGTTGGTCCCCAGGTCCACCAGTGCCGAGAACTCCCTGCGCTGCCGCATCCCGGTTGCATGGATCCCGGCCAGGATATCACTCCCCACAAAACTCCCGATGGAGGGATAAAAGGCAATGCTCCCGCACGGAATCTCCCACTGCAGTTCCGGGGCTTTGAAATATCTGACGGACAGTTCGGGGCTTTCGAAGGGATAGAAGGACAGGGGCCGGATATCCGTGCCTGCAAAAAGGTGCTGCATCACTGTATTTCCGACCAGGACCACGCGGTCGATGGTGATTTTCCTTCCGCGGAGCAGTTTCCCAAGCATGCTTCCTGTCGCCCTGCGAATACTGCGGGTCAGTTCGGGACCCTGTCCGGCAAGTGCGGATTCCAGCCTGGAAATCAGATCACTTCCCCATCTGCTCTGTGGATTCAGTGCCGTCTCCACACCCAGTATGCGGGCCGTGGAAAGATCCATTAACTGGGCCACAAGCGTAGTGGTTCCCACGTCAATGGCTACGCCGTAACCCCGGACAGGTTTAAAAGAGAAGGGAGTTTCATCGGCCTGAATGATCGTTTCATACTGCACTACCTCCAGTACCAGGTCACTTTCTGCCTGGCTCATACAGGCCAGTCTCCACGCAGTGCCAAGGGAGAGCTCCTGCAGTTTACGGAGGTGTTCCGGATCGGTGCGGATCTCCCCCTGAAGTACCCTGACTTTGCATTTCCCGCAGTTCCCTTTCCCACCGCATGGAAATTCCACGCCGAATTCATACAGCACATCGATCAACGAACTGCCCCTGGCTACCTGGATGATCTTGCCAAGCGGATGTAATTGGATCTGAACGGTTTGCAAAGGCTAAGCCACAAGTTCTTTCAAATATTCCACAGCCCCCCTGGGGTCCGGTGAATAAAAATCTGCCCCGATCTTTTTCCTGAATTCATCGTTCAACGGGGCACCTCCAACGAGCACCCTGGTACCGGGACTGGTTTCCTTGATTTTCCGGACGATTTCTTCCATATTGGCCATGGTGGTTGTCAGCAGGGCCGACAACCCCACTACCGCCCCGGGATTCTCCGTTATGGCCTTACTGAAGGCTTCTTCATTCACATCCACCCCCAGATCCACAATGGTCCAGCCACCCCCTTCCACCATCATGGCTACCAGGTTCTTTCCAATATCATGCAGATCCCCTTTCACCGTTCCGATGATAAAGATACCCTTGGATTGCACATCGCCACTCTGAAAGAATGGTTTAAGATGTAACATGGCCGCACTCATGGCCTTGGCGGACATCAGCATCTGCGGAACAAAGATCTTGTTCTCCGAAAATTTCTGGCCGACCCGGTCCATGGCCGGCACCAGTGCAAGGGTTAGCAAATCGTTGGGCGGCACGCCCTTTGAAAGGGCCTGGCTGGCTAACTCGTCCGCTCCATCCTGGCCTTTCATCTGGGGAGGATAGGGTGAATTCTTGTCTACCTTTCCAAATTCGACGGCTTCAGCTAGTTTAGTTAATAGAGAATCCATAAAAGATGTGGTTTTGTTTCCTGTAAAAATAAGTAATCTGAGGCAGTATGCGAATAGGACGGGCCCGGTTTATGACATGAAGCAGAATAGTATTACCTTGAGGGTATAAATTCTCACATCATGAACGACCTTGAAATTGCACGGAAAGTTAAACTCCTGCACATTACAGATATTGCGCAAAAGCTGGGAATCAGTGCCGATGACCTGGAGATGTTCGGGAAGTACAAAGCCAAGCTGCCGCTGCATCTTATTGATGATAAAAAGGGAAGCCGGAGTAAGCTGATTCTGGTGTCGGCCATCTCCCCCACACCTGCCGGTGAGGGGAAGACCACCGTATCCATAGGTCTGTCAGAAGGATTAAACCGCATCGGAAAGAAAACCACCGTGGTTCTCCGGGAACCCTCCCTGGGACCTGTCTTCGGTATCAAGGGAGGAGCCACCGGGGGTGGATACTCCCAGGTACTTCCCATGGAGGACATTAACCTTCACTTTACGGGAGACTTTGCGGCCATTGAAAAAGCACATAATCTGCTTGCGGCTGTTATTGACAACGACATCCAGAGTCCGACAAACGGACTGGGTCTGGATCCCCGGACCATCCACTGGAAACGGGTCGTGGATATGAACGACCGGTCGCTGCGGCGCATTATCGTTGGACTCGGCGGAACCACATCCGGGGTTCCCAGGGAGACCGGGTTTGATATCACCGCCGCTTCGGAGATCATGGCCATTCTCTGCCTGGCCTCCGGTATCCAGGACCTGAAAACCAGGTTGGGAAATATTTTCGTGGGATATACCCACCGAAAAGAACCCATATATGCACGTGATCTGAAGGCCGAGGGAGCCATGGCCGCCCTGCTGAAGGATGCCATCAAACCCAACCTGGTGCAGACCATGGAGGGGAATCCCGCCATCATTCACGGAGGACCCTTTGCAAACATTGCCCAGGGCACCAATTCGGTGATCGCCACCCGGATGGGGATGAGCTACTCGGACTATACGGTAACTGAAGCCGGGTTCGGCTTTGACCTGGGCGCTGAGAAATTCTTCGATATCAAGTGTCAGAGTTCGGGACTGACTCCCAAAGCCGTGGTTCTTACTGCCACCGTCCGGGCCCTGAAATATCACGGGGGTGCCGATCTCAGCAGGCTTACTGATCCGGATCCGGATGC
The DNA here is from genome assembly GCA_964424935.1 of uncultured Bacteroides sp. Lineage (GTDB taxonomy): Bacteria > Bacteroidota > Bacteroidia > Bacteroidales. The sequence goes on along the minus strand of CAYRLP010000072.1, from coordinate 4,336 downwards.
ACTGCGAAAGGGGCTGCCGAACCTGGAGAAGCATCTGGAGAATATCAGGCAGTTCCAGGTGACTCCTGTCATCGCCCTGAACCGTTTTACATCCGATACGGAAGAGGAAATCGCGGTAGTACTGGATAAAGCAGCATCTCTTGGCGTTGACTGTGCGGTGGCCGATCTGTGGGCCAGAGGTGGCGAAGGGGCCGAGGAACTGGCCCGGAAAGTGGTTCAGGTGGCCGAATCAGATCCTCCGGCATTTCAGCCCATGTACGACTGGAACTGGGAAGTGAAAAAGAAAATTGAGACGCTGGCCACAAAGATCTATGGAGCGGAATACGTTGATTATGCGCCCCAGGCCAAAAAGGACCTGGGTAAGATCGCCGCACTGGGGCTGGAAAAGCTGCCGGTGTGTATTGCCAAAACACAGAAATCGCTCTCAGACAATCCCGCGCTGCTGGGCCGGCCTAAGGATTTTATTATCACGGTGCGAGAAATTGAAATTGCAGCTGGAGCCGGGTTCCTGATCCCCATCACCGGGAATATCATGCGGATGCCCGGATTGCCCGCCCACCCCGCTTCAGAAAACATCAGCATCGATAACGACGGAAACATTACAGGGCTCATGTAGTCCCCGGTATCCATCCCAAACACTTGATTATGCAGACCATACTTAAAAGTAAATCCGCCGAAGTAGTCATCGATACCGAAGGACCGGTTGTCCTGATCGGTGAGAGCATTAATCCTACCCGCCGCAAAAAACTGGTAGAAACCCTGCAGGAACACGATTTTGATTTTGTCCTGCAACTGGCAAAATCCCAGATAGAGGACGGGGCGGATGTCCTGGATGTGAATGTGGGATTTCCGGGTGTGGACGAAATTAAGCTGCTGCCCGAAACCGTCCAGTCCATTCAGGGGAGTTTCGATATTCCACTCTGCCTGGATTCCCCCAATCCCGGGGCCATTGAGGCCGCCCTCAAAGTGACCGAAGGGAAGCCGCTGATCAACTCCGTAAACGGGGAGGAAAAATCCCTGCAGTCGATCCTGCCCCTTGCAAAGGAGCACGGTGCTGCAGTGATCGGACTGTTGATGGATGATGATGGCATCAGCCAGGATCCGGAGCGCAGGTTCCGGACCGCTGAGAAGATCCTGAACCGGGCCCTGCAAGCCGGGATCCCACAGGAAGATGTCATCATTGATGCCCTGGCCATGGCCGTAAGCGCAGATCCCGGGGCCTGTCTGGTTACCCTGGAAACCATTAAACTGGTGCATGACCGTCTCGGCCAGAACATCACCCAGGGGGCCAGCAACATCTCCTTTGGCCTTCCCAACCGGGTGGAACTGAACCAGGCCCACATAGCCATCTCCATCTGGAACGGATTGACCTGTCCCATTGCCAACCCGGCCCGTATGACGGCCTTTATCCGGGCCATGGACCTGATCCGGGGACGGGACGATTATGCCATGAGGTTCACTGAATTTTATTACAGCAAAGCATAGGGTAATGGCACTCTTTACACCGGGCAGAAGATGGCAACCCCCTTTTTTACCGTTTAAAAGGGAGCCCTTCGGAAAAAGGATCCTGAGAAAAATTGAACGATGGATCAAAGGCCCGCTGTTCGGGTGCAGGATGTGTGGGAACTGCCTCCTGCAGGAAACCGCCTTTATCTGTCCCATGGAGTGTCCCAAAGGAATGCGGAACGGACCCTGCGGGGGATCCACCCCGGAGCGTTGCTATGTGGATGAAACCCGTCCCTGCATCTGGTACCGGATCTATGATCGATCCTTCCGGATGGGCAGGGAGCAACGGTTGATGGAAGTGCTGCCTCCACTGGACTGGGACAAGGTGGGGACCGAAACCTGGGGGGATGTGATCCGGTCGATACGGGATTTTGGAACCGGGCCTTTTCTCAAAGCAAGATTTTCCCGCAACAGGGAGGCGAAACACCGGTCCTGGGAAGCCGTTTTTCAACCGGTCCGTCAACCTGCCTGGTGGAGCGGAGATTCGTCTCCCCATCCCCCCGCATACGAGGAACCCTTTTCCCGGCTGGAAAAGGAGTTGAGGTCAGGAAAGTTTATCATAACCGCCGAGGTCTCCCCTCCCCTCAGCACAGCCACGGGGAAACTGAAGCGTGATATTGAGATGATGAAGAACCTGGTTACGGCCGTCAATTTCACCGACAGCGCCTCTGCCAGTCCCCGCATGTCCAGCATGGCCTGCTGCAAAATCGCCACAGATCTTGGTGCGGATCCGGTGCTCCAGATAGCTGCAAGGGATAAAACCCGCAGCGGTTTGCAATCCGATATCATGGGTGCCAACGTGATAGGCGTACATAATGTCCTCTGTGTCACGGGCGATCATGCCCGCATAGGGCCTACTCCCACCAGCAACACCAACATCCTGGACATGGATGCCATCCAGATGCTGTGGATCCTCAGGCGCATGCGGGATGAGGAAATCTACCTGGACGGACGCAGGATGCAGTCCTCTCCCAGACTGTTCCTGGGGGCAGCCGCCTCTCCCTTTGCCTCAGAACCCCGTTTCCAGGCGCTCCGGGAAGAGAAGAAGGTTCATGCCGGTGCCCAGTTCTTCCAGACCAACCTGATTTACGACCCGGAAGGGCTGGACAGCTGGCTTGAGGCCCTTGATAAGCGTAACCTCCTGGACAGGGTCTATATTCTGGCCGGTGTCACTCCCATCCGGAGCAGGCGGATGGCGGAGTACCTGCATGACCAGATCCCCGGTGTAAGGGTCCCCCTTGAAATACGGAAGCGCTTTGAAGCAGCCAGGGAGGACGATTATGAGGAACTTGGTGTGGAAATCGCTCTGGGGATCATTGAACAGATCTGCAGCAAAAAGGGTATTAACGGCCTCCACCTGATGGCCGTGGGCTGGGAGTCCATTGTACCCCGCCTGATCAATGAGGCGGGGCTTAACTAATCAGGAATCGTTTCACTGCACCTGGAAGGAGGCCGAAATCACCTCTGCCCCAAGCTCTTCGCCCCGATCACCAGGAGAACAGTTCCCCACATATACCTGATAGGTGCCAGGGAGTACTCCGGTCTTCCCCTCCTGGTCAAATTGCTCCAGCGCCCGGAGGTCCAGTTTGAAATTTACCTGGGTGGCGTCCCCCCTGCCGAGGGTGATCCGGGTAAAATCCTTCAGGGACCAGCGTGGCTGGATCCCCTGCGGATCGGGGACGGACACGTAAAGCTGTACCACCTCGTCGGCCTTGTAATCCCCGGTGTTTTTCACCCGGACCGATACGGTCAGATCCTCATCCGGAGCAATCTCCTCCTTATCGAGATACAGGTCATTGAAGGTGAAGTCCGTATAAGAAAGGCCGTACCCAAAGGGATAGAGCGGCTCGGAGGTCATGTAGCGGTAGGTGCGCTCCTTCATGGAATAGTCTTCAAAGGGGGGCAACTGATCCTCGGATACGGGGAAGGTAAGTGGCAGCTTTCCTGAGGGCACCGCATCCCCGAAAAGCAGGTCGGCCACTGCATAGCCGCCTTCCTGTCCCGGGTACCAGGCCCAGAGGATGGCATCGGCCAGCTCTTCCACCTCCGGCATGGTGATGGGGCTTCCGCCGGTCATCACCACGATGACCGGATGATCGTGGCCGGACTTCAGTTTCCTAAGATATTCCAGCTGGTTGGCAGGAAGATTCAGATCAAGCCGGTCGCCTTTGTAGGGTGAGGCCAATGATTCGCCCTCTTCCCCTTCCATCAATTGTGAAATGCCCAGTACCACAATGGTGGCTTCGTGATCTGCGGCTCCACCGCTTGCCCAGTCCACCGGGTTTACATTCTCGAAATAGTCGAGTACCCCCATCCGGTAGTCTATGGAAGTTCCGGCACTGACCCGCGAGGTGATCCCTTCCAGGATATTGACCAGGTTATCGCTGACCCCGTAATAGTTACCCAGAAGTACGGTTCCGTTGTTGGCCTGGGGACCCGTAACATAGAGCGATTTCAGGTCCTTCTTCAGGGGAAGTACCCCATTGTTCTTCAGGAGGACCATGGATTTAACGGCGGCTTCGTATGCCAGATCCCTGTGTTCCTTGCTGTTGATCACGCTTTCATCAATCCGGCTGTACGGATTCCATGAAGGGGGATCAAACAATCCCAGCTCAAAGCGGGTAATGAACAGGGTTGCCAGCCGCTCATCGATCGTAGCCTCGGTGATCAGTCCCCGCTCAAGGGCCTCTTTCAGGGCAGGATAGGAATTCCCACAATTCAGGCTCACCCCGTGATTCAGGGCCAGGGCCGCCGATTCAGCCACGTCTTTGGCCACCATATGGCCAGTATAAAAATCCCGGATGGCCCAGCAATCGGACAGGATATGGCC
>CAYRLP010000071.1:0-9314 GCA_964424935.1 uncultured Bacteroides sp. | reverse complement strand
GAATCTGGTGCATTTTTCATACCATAACAAAGGTACTTTCCTGATTGGACAAACCACGGGCAATACATACAAACTCATTGATATGGGTCATGAAAAATACGGCGCAGGATCAGATGAAGGAGAGTTAATGATAAATGGTTTGTACAAAATTATCTCACTGGGTGATGGAGTTACCTATGATGGCAGGGTCCAGATTCATCTTGATTTGGACAAGGATGGAAACTTCGTAATTAAGAAAGAAATCTGGGATCTTTGCTTCTAGGAGCAAAAAATCATAGAATAAGTTGCGGACTATACCTCCATGGTGATTGCCATGGAGGTATTTTTCAATGCAGGTTAGGATGACATTGGCTTACGGCGAATCCTGTATTTAAAGATTTTGTATCTTATTGATGAATTAAGCGGACCCTTATGTCTAAGATCCTGTACATCCTCCCCGCAATTCTACTTATACAGGTGAATCAGGACCTCTTGGCCCAGGACCTGGATTCCCTTCTCCGGAATAAGCGCGTTTATGAGTCGGTGAACATTGGTGAGACCCCTGAACCCAGGATCGACGGGATGCTGGATGATGAGGTCTGGAACCTGGGAGAGTGGAAGGACGATTTCATACAGCAATTTCCGCACAGTGGAAGACCGACCACCGAACCTTCCTATTTCAAGATCCTGTATGATCGCAACAATCTCTATGTGGCCCTGATATGCAAGGACAGCGAGCCCGAAAAGATCATCGACAAACTGGGCCCCAGGGACTCTCGCTCCGGAGATATGGCCGGTTTTGCCCTGGACAGCTATTTTGACAAGCGAACCGCCTTTGAATTCAGCATATCCGTGGCCGGACAGAAAATGGATCTGAAACACCTGGGGGACTGGAAATTTGATTTCAACTGGAATGCCGTTTGGGACGCGGCCACCACCCGGACCGATACCGGCTGGATCGCGGAAATCAAGCTGCCTTTCAGCCAGATCCGGTATGCCAATCAACCGGAACATACCTGGGGCCTGCACCTCTACCGTGTGATCTCAAGAAAACAGGAGGCCACCAGCTGGGATCCCATTCCGCGGGAGGCTCCGGCTACGGTCTACCTTTTCGGAGAACTGAAGGGAATTGAAGATATCAGGGGTTCGCGGCAGGTGGAGTTCCTCCCCTATACACTGGGATCCTATTCTCACCTGCAGAGAGCGGACCCTCCAGGTTCTTTTGACTTTAATGCGGGCCTCGATGCCAAGGTGGGGATCAGCAGTGATTTCACCCTCGACCTTTCCGTCAATCCCGATTTCGGACAGGTGGAGGCCGATCCATCGGTCCTAAACCTGACCTCCTTTGAAACCTTCTATGTGGAGAAAAGGCCCTTCTTCCTGGAAGGGAACGATGTATTTGATTTTGAACTGGACAGGGATATCCCCTATTATTCAAGACGGATCGGGAGTGCACCTGCCTTTAAAAATCCATACCCCGACTGGATGGTTTCGGATCTTCCGGACCGGACCACTATTCTGGGAGCGGCAAAAATCACCGGAAAAAATAAAAACGGCCTGTCCGTAGGCCTGGTCAATGGCCTGACCGCCGGGGCCTATGGAACCGCCAGCCACGAATTTGAAGATGAAAAAAAGGTCATGGTCTCCCCTGTGACCAATTACCTGGCTTCAAGGATCAAACGGGATTTTAATGAAAAGAACAGTACTATCGGGGGATTCTTCAGCCTGGTGAACAGGTTCTCCAACGATTCGGTGAGCACCCTGGTTCTTCCTTCCATGGCTGTCAGCGGGGGACTGGACCTGCTGCATTACTGGGACCATAAGAATTACTACCTGGAGGTCAAAGCCATTGCCAGTCAGTTAAAAGGATCCAAAGAAGCCATCCTGGAGAAACAACTGTCCCACAACCACCGCTATCAGCGTCCTGATGCCGGCTACCTGGGAGTGGACAGTCTCAGGGAGCAACTGGCCGGGCATGGTGCTCTGGTCAGGATTGGCAAAAACGGGGGAAGATTTAATTTTCATGCACAGGGTCAGTACCGGAGTCCAGGATTAAATCTCAATGACATGGGATATATCAGGCAGTCCGATTTTGTGGGAGAGAAACTGGAAGTCTCCTACGAAATGAATGAGCCGCAGAAATGGATCAGGAATTATATCCTGAAGCTTTCCCAGGAAGCCCTGTGGAGTTTTGGAGGTGAAAATACGGGTAATCGGGCCGAAGCCAGTTTCACGGTCCGAAACAATGCCCTGTGGAGTTTTTCGGCGGGATCCGGTTATAACTTCTCCATCCTGGATATCCGGGAACTGAGGGGCGGGCCCGCCCTCCGGATAGATCCCCGTTACCAGTTGGAACTGGGTGTTAGAAGCAATCCCACCAAGGATCTGTCCGGCAGTGTGGACTACGAGTACTCCACCTACGGCATGGCCGGTTTCCATGGCAACAATCTGGAACTGGATATCACATGGCTTCCCGTAAAAAGACTGAAAATAAGTGGGATAGGCGAAATATCTCAGCGCAGATACCACCAGCAGTACGTAAACACCCTGGCAGGGAACACCTCCACCGAATACGTGGTCGGGCATATTGATCAACATACCACCTCTATTACGTTCCGGACGGAACTGTATCTGACCCCTGAACTATCCATTCAGTATTACGGGAGCCCATACTATTCTGTGGGGGAGTACAATGATTTTCACCGGGTGAACCAATCCCGGATGAAGGATATCAACACCCGGCTCGAGGCCCTGGATGTCAGCTATGATCCGGATTTAAACAGTTATTCCTATGACCGGAACGGGGAAACCTTCCAGTTTCACAATCCTGATTTCAGTTTCATGCAGTTCCGCTCAAACCTGGTATTCCGCTGGGAATATAAACTGGGGTCCACTCTTTATGTGGTCTGGTCACATGACCGTTCCGGGTATGAATCCGCATTCAACCCCATCGGGGATATTGCGGGCGACCTGTTCGGTATCAAAGGGAACAACGTATTTATGCTCAAGCTTAATTTCTGGTTCTCCCTGTAGATACGGGAACTCAGAGATTCTGGACGATCTGGATGGTATTGATATCCTTCACCATCTTCGCATAATTACCCTCCTCCGTTCTCCCGGCAAACCGGACATACCTGACCATTTCATATATTCCCGTACTCCCGTCCTTGAAGGTCAGTTCCAGTTTGACATAGTTTGGATCACTGGGGGTCAGGTCATGACGAACGCTGATCCAGGTAAGATCTGCGATATCCACATCCTTCTCTTCCGGACCCTGATAAACCGGAAAGTCCGAGGTGTTACATGAAGAGGAGGAAGATGAGGTGGCATTCTGGAGGGTGGTCGTTACATTATCCAGGTCAGTCACCTTGATGGTCACTCCTTGTCTCTGAGCAAATAAAGCTGTACCGAACATAAGGAACAACACGGCTACCCAAGTTTTTCTTCGTACCATAACTATCCTGTTTTAATTAAATCCACGGTGTAAATATAAACATCCCTGAAACACTCCCTACTGGCAAGTCACCAGGATTTATTAATTTGCCAGCATAGGTATCAGGTGCAAAGGTATAACGGAATGAAACGTAATTTGTTAATTATTCTTACCATGATTTCAATTTTGTCCTGCAGGACCACACAGGATCTTCCGACCGTGGAAAGCGTGGAGCTCACCAAATATCAGGGGCTGTGGTATGAAATAGCCAGACTTCCCAACAGTTTCGAAAAGGGTCTGGAATGTGTAACGGCCACTTATACCCTGAAAAGCAATGGAAAAATTGAGGTGCTCAACCGGGGATATTCCGCCGAGAAAGGGAGTTCTAGGAGTGCCAGGGGAACGGCCAGGGTCCCCGATCCGGATGAGCCCGGCAGGTTGAAAGTGAGCTTCTTCTGGCCATTCTCAGGAGACTATTACATCCTGCTGCTGGATGAACAGTACCAGTATGCTCTGGTAGGCGCTCCATCCAGAAAATACCTGTGGGTACTATCCAGAAACAAAGTCCTGGATGCAGCTCTTTATGCAAGATTGATGGATCATGCACAGCAATATGGTTTTAATACGGATCAGGTCAGGGAGACCAGCCAGGAATGTGAATAAAAGGACCCTGAATTATGCCTGAGGTTTTAATAACCGGAGGAACTGGTCTGATCGGACAACGCCTCTGCCAGATCCTGCAGGAGCATGGATACGGGGTGGCCATCCTCAGCAGACAGCACAGGAGTCACTCTGCAACCAGGGTATACTCCTGGAATCCCGAGCGCCTGGAAATCGAAAAAGAGGCCGTAAACAGCTGTGATTTCATCATTCACCTGGCCGGAACCAATATCGGGGGAAAAAGGTGGACAAAAAGTCGAAAACAACAGATCCTGGACAGCAGGATCAAACCCGTTGATTTGATCTATGAAAATCTTGATCTTCATAACAATAAGCTTAAAGCCTTTCTTTCTGCATCTGCAGTAGGATACTATGGGGCAAGGACCACGGATGACATCTTCAAGGAAGCAAATCCGCCTGCTTCAGATTTTCTGGGTGAAACCTGCAATCAATGGGAACAGTCCGTGGATCAGTTTACACGGGCAGGCATCCGCGCGGTAAAGATCAGGACCGGGGTCGTGCTGGCAAAAAACGGAGGTGCGCTCAGAAGGATGGAGAGACTGTTCCGCTTGGGACTGGGTTCAGCCATTGGAAGCGGCAGGCAGTATATGCCCTGGATACATATCGACGACCTGTGCCAGATCTACATCCGGGCCATGGAGCAGGAAAGCATGCAGGGAGCCTATAATGCTGTGGCTCCGGAACACATCACAAACAGCGCATTTTCAGAAAAACTGGCCCGGGTGCTCCGGAAACCCTTCTGGTTCCCGCGAATCCCAGCTATTGTGATGAAGCTTTTCTTTGGTGAAATGTCCGTGATCCTTCTGACGGGAAGCAGGATCTCTTCTGAGAAAATTGAAGCTGCCGGGTACCTGTTTCAATTTCCCCGCCTGGAGGAGGCCTTGAAGGTACTATATTCTGATAAATGATCCCTTGTTCACTTTCCCCGGTTTGTGATTGAATCAAATACCACCATCTTTGTGCCCCTGATCTTTGCCTGGCTGCTTAACTGGTAACTGACGAACCCCTACACCAAGCAACAGGATCACCCCCAGAAACAGGATGATTAAAGGGGATGCGGTCAGATCCAGCCGCAGTGAAAAATGCAATCCCAGGACGGCAGCCAGGAGTCCGGCCAGGAGACCAATAAGGATCCGACGTCGCCATTGAGTGGCGAAAAGGGCTGAGATGGAAGCCGGCAGAATCAGGAAGGCAAATACCGTGAGCACCCCGGCAATCTTTACAGATTCAATGATCATGATCCCAAAACTGAGATAAAAGAGAAAATCCCATACCTTCTGGTTCTTCATTACCGTTGATTCGCCCATATACGATTCGGTTAGCTGAATGAATTTCCTTCGGAACAGGACATGAAAGGTCCCGATCACCAGGAATACAATAGCCAGTCTCAGCACCTGTATCCAGCTGGTCCAGAGTAAAACACCGGTTAGCATATCGTGCAGGTGCACATCTCCGCCGGCTCCTTTGTCCAGAATGATCACGGCCGCAGTGGTCGCCAGGGCATAGGCAATTCCTATAAAAGCCTCAATGGAAATTTTGATCTTCGGATTTTTAAGAAAGGTGAAAATGAGGGCAGCACCGATGCAGAAAATAAGCGAAAAAAGGTAGGCCAGGGCATTGGAAACATTCAGTTTCCCTATCATGATCTCGTGCATTTCCAGGCTATGTTCGAGATACAGGGCAACCGCGCTGCCCAGGACGGTTATCTGGGCCAGGGCAATATCGATGAAAATGATCTCCCGTTTCAATACATGGATCCCGAAATAGGAGGTCAGGGTTAACAGCACCAGACAGGCCAGAAGAGGGATCAGGATGAATTGCAGATTTTGTATCATGGGCGGACTTATTGACGAAAGGGTTGAACTAGTTTCACAAGGGCCAGGACCAGAACCAGGAATCCGAGAAGGCAGACAATGGCAGGACCGTTTGATATATTCAGGGAATAGGAGAGGATGATCCCGGACACGGTTCCCGTCAGGCCAATGATCCAGGCCCAGAACAACCTACCCTTCCAGGATTTTACAAACAGGCCCGCAGCAACTGCAGGAGCAATTAAAAGGGTGAAAACGAGGAAGATGCCTCCGATGAGCACCGCTTTCACCACCACGATCCCAAAAGTGAGGTAAAACAGTAGGTTCAGAAATCTGTCCTTCCCCCTAAAACCGGATCTCATGAGATCAGGACTGGATAGTTCATGGAGCTTTTTACCCAGTAGAATATGGATCAACCCGATGGCTGCAAACAGAATCCCCAGCCGTATGACCTTGTCCCAGGTCACCCAGAGTATATTCCCTGAAATGGTTTTCGTAATATAATTGGAACCTCCGGGGATCCGTTCCGCCAGCAGCAGGGAAAGAGCCAGTCCGAGACAATAAATAATGCCGATCACTGCCTCAGCCGGTATGGGAAGGGCATTGGATCGTAAAAAGGCAAATCCGCCGATAATCAAGAGTGTGAGAACATAGGAGAGAATCTGGACTTCAAGGGCCTCTTCCGCAAAACCCAGAAGGATCCCGATCATGGTACCCAGTGCAGCAATCTGGGCCACCGCAATATCAATAAAAATAATTCTCCGGGCCAGTATGTGCGTACCAAAATAGCCGAGTATGGCAGCCAGTATTACGCTGGCGGTAACCGGAGCCGCAAGGAATAGCAGTGTTTCCATTATTCCGGGATTATTGAATATTAGTGTTGATCTGTTCGATCCAGTAATCAACCAGTTTAAAATTGTCACTGGCTTCCGGGACACCTCCTACAAACAGGGGAAGGAATAGCGCTTTAATACCCGTTTTTTCCTCGATCATCCGGGGGGAGTTTTTCTCAAAATAGCTAGCCACCAGCATCAGTTTAATGTCCTGTTCCCCGATGATCCGGATCATATCCTGAACATGCCGGGCCGAAGGGGGAATGCCCGGTTTTGGTTCAATATATCCGACGATTTCCAGGCCGAAGGTTTCCATAAAATAAATCCAGTTCTTGTGATAAGCCACGACTTTCGTACCCCGCAGCGATTCCATTTCCTTGAGCCATCCGCCTAGCTTGTAAGCCAGCTTCTCTCCTTCATACTCATTCTCCAGGAATGAATAGAGGGTTTTATTTGCCAGCAGCTTGGACAACATCTCTCCACCGAAGAGTTCCACCAGTTCATCCCCGAACAGGGCCCGGTCCACCTGGTCGTTAAACTCATTTAAATTTGACTGGTATTCCGAGGCATTCCCGGGATCCACCTTCATAAGTCCGGTCGCAATGTTGGTTGCAATGATCTTCCAGTTCAACGGACCGGTATTGATATGCGGATTCCCCATCAGATGCACATCTCCTTCGGTCCGGTCCGCTTTCTCCACTTTCTGAAGGATCTCTATGCCGTCCGAAACTGCCACAAATCCGGGTTCCCCGTCCATGATCTGCCGGTTTCTGGCCTTATCCAGCAGGGTGGTTGACCAGACTTCCAGGTCCATGCCTGTCGTGATCCAGAGGTCGGCATGACTCAGCATCATGGCATAGCTGGGTTTTGGGGGAACAAAATGAGGATCCTGCTCCCCGTGGGCCAGGTGATTTACCGTGGCGTGACTTCCGGCGATTCGTTCTGCAATGGACGCATAGTCCGAAAAAGAGCAAACGATGTTCAGCGTGCCTGCGTTGCCCGCATGGAGGTGATCATGCTGCCGTTGCCGCTGCTGTTGTCTGTGCTGTGCTGATACCGGCACGGATCCATACAAGAGGATAACCAGAAGGATGCCGGTGAATTTTGCATAGGGTCTATTCATGATTTTGGATTTACTGCAGTTTAATAAGCTTCATGTTTATGCGGTCCCATGGCCCAGGCCACCTGGATGATAATGGAATGGTCGCTGGGAACGGGCCCATCCACTTCCATGCGGTCTTCCAGGTTCCGCCTGTTGTACTGGTACTGGAAACGGGTCATTACGAATTCACTCTGCCAGAAATCCAGGGAAATAGTATAATCCCATTCAAACTGGCTCGGATCGTAGGGCAATTCCGAGTATCCGACCCTTCCTCCCAGCCATACCCTGGAGCCTAATTTATTCTGGAGGCTGGAGTAAAAGCCCTTGCTCCGGTAGTTCCCTTCCCCTGATTCTCGTCTGCTGTACAGGAATTCTGTTTTCCATTCGAGCGTCCTGTATTTTTCCCTTCCCACCGGGGCCCATTTATAGGCGAACCCGGCACTTCCAATCAATGAAAGATGGTCACCCGCCGGAAGATCGTTCCTTCCTGCTGCTCCGCTTAAGCGGATTTCCAGGTAGCTGCCCGGGGAGAGGTCATAGTAGTTCAGGAATTGGCCCGTATACATAAATCCCGCCTCGGGATCCGCCATAAAACTCTGTGCATTACTTCCGTATAACAGGGAGAAATCTAGGGAAGACGCATGGGCGATCCACGATGGAAGCATGAAATTAAAGGCCAGTCCGGATCCACCAAGGCCGTCGTGTCCGAAGAGGTTGACCAGAGTACGGGGCCGGTCAAACTGTGGCAGGGCATGTTCGTGGTACCGGTTCAGGAATCCGAACTCTGCTTTGAATACACCTGCCTTTAAATTCAGATTTAAGGGGAGGTTCAGCCATTCCATGTAAACTTCATCCACTTCAAAACCGGAATGTGAGGCCGAAATAAATGCCTTACCCCGCGTAAACGGATCCAGCGGCGCTACCAGGGAAAGTTCTGCCTCTCGAAGAAAAAATCCGTTGTTGCCGTAGTAAACATCGCTGGGATCACTGAGGGAACTGGCTTTTGAGCTGCTTACCCCTCCAAAAAAATCCATGCCAAAGCTGATATTTGGATTCAATCCCTGTTGTTGACGAATCCCGCTGAAATACTTTTTTGACAGGTCCAGTTCCTGCTCTTTTTCCTGTATGGAAAGCCGGTCGGCCTCCTTCAGAAGGGACTCCAGTTCATCCTGCTGTTTTTGTTCCTCCAGGGTCCTTTGGATATCCTGTACGGCCCGTTCCAGTTCAAAGATTTTCAAGGCCACAGAATCCCCGGTAACGGCCCGGATGGTATCCTGGGCCATCAATCCTTTTCCTGCGCAGGTGATCGCCATCACACCGGCAATCAATGCATGCAGGATAGGTCCGTATCCAGACATGATAAAAAAGGTATTAAATACGTATTTGACTTAAAATTTGAGAATAGAAAAAGGAAAGTCAGCAGGGAATGGGCGGAGCGTGATAATGATGTACGTAATAGAGCTCTTTGACCGGCA
>CAYRLP010000070.1:0-9324 GCA_964424935.1 uncultured Bacteroides sp. | reverse complement strand
GCCGATGGCAAAGGGGCGCAGCCCGGCTGCAGTGGCCGCAGCGGAACCGGCGGAAGAGCCGCTGGAGCCCTCCTCCAGGTTCCAGGGGTTCCGGGTGGTATCTGCAAACCAGACATCTCCCATGGCCAGGGCGCCCAGGGTGGTCTTAGCCACCAGGACGGCTCCTGCCTCTTCCAGCTTCCGGATGATCCCTGCGGTCTCATCCAGCACCTGGTCCCGGTAAGCACCGGCCCCCCAGGTCGTGGGATAGCCCGGGAAGGAGAAGAGATCCTTGACCCCGTAGGGTATCCCGTGTAATATCCCGCGGTCCTTACCGGACGCCAGTTCAACATCCAGTCTTTTTGCCTGCTCAATGGCATACTCCTCCGTGAGGGTGATCACACAGTGCAGCTGTGGATTATATTTTTTCAGCCGGTTCAGGTAAAATTCGGTCAGTGCTGTGCAGGAGATCTCTCCGGAATGGATCAGGGAAGCCAGTTCGGGAATGGACATAAAGGCCAGGTCGGGCTCCCAGGCTGGCCTGGCAATTCCTTCCGGGATTTCCCAGGTTTGTTTCGGTGTGGGCGCGGGGACCTCAAATTCCCGGGGCAGGGGATTGAACTGGATGGCCGGCGGTGTGGAATTGGGAATAGGGTAAGCCCGGATGGCCCGGTAGGCATCAACCATTTCCGAAAGGCTGGAATCGATCATGGCCTGTTCCGTGGAATCAAACTGCAGGTCCATGGGATTCATGGCATAATAGGTGGAGTCGATCTCCACACGGATTCTGTTCACTTCACGGCCTTCCTCCCTGCTTTCCCTGCATGAACTGAGAATGGCAAGCAGTAGCGTGAAGATCACGAGGTACTGTAAATCATTGTATTTCAACATATTGAATATATTGGTTGATTTGACATGGCATGGCTGAAAACAAAAATAACTAAAGTTCTGACTGTTTGGTCAGGAAAATTCGCTGTTTGACCAAGAAAATAGGAATATCCGTCAAATGCAGATTTTTTCACCTTGAAAAAGAGCTAATTAGATTATAACTTGTATTAAATGATACATAAAATATGAATCAAATAATACACAAACTACCCACCATACCCACCAGCATTCAGACATTCAAGCCCTCCACCCTGCCCTTTATATGATAAGGTTAGTTCCTCTGAATGGAATCACAAAACACATGATTTCACCTTTTATAATCTAATTAAAAAATCACTTCTTATGAGAAAATTTTATGCTCTAATAATTTTATTCACTTGTTTCTTTTTTACTGTAAATGCACAAGACCCCCTTGGGACACCAGGAGTAACGCTTGATCCAACAAGTGTTCCAATGTTTGTAAATGACCTCCCGGTGATCAATGACCTGGGATTGCGGATCGATCTGACCCAGGGAACAACAGGCGCCCTCTCTGTCAATATGAGGGAAACGACCCAGGATCTGCTGGGCATGGGATTTCAAACCAGGGTGTGGGGTTATGAGTTCCCCAATCTGCCGGTTACATATCCCGGGGCCACAATTGTCGCTATGAAGAATCAACCTGTTGAGATCTATTGGAAGAACAAACTGGGGGGCCACTTTCTGCCTGTCGATGCCTCCCTGCATATGGCGCATCCTTCTAATCTTACTGATGTAGCCGCAGTGAGGGACTGGTACGCCTTGGGAAACGTTCCGACGGTGACCCACCTGCACGGCGGTCATACTGAATCCGCAAGCGACGGTCTGCCGGAGGCCTGGTTTACCCGGAACTTCAAGGAGACAGGCGCCTATTATGTTAAGAAAAAATACTGGTATGACAACGACCAGGAAGCCGCGACCCTGTGGTATCATGATCACGCTCTAGGGATCACCCGTTTGAACGTATATGCAGGCCTGGCCGGGTTTTACCTTTTGAGGGATGACAATGAAAATACCTTAATTGATAATGGTACCCTTCCTGGTGGGGATTATGAAATTGAGATCGTGATCCAGGACCGGTTATTTGATATGCAGGGACAGTTATTCTGGCCGGCCTATCCGGGCGAAACACCCTATGATGACTTTATTTTTGGAGAAGGTGCTGTTTTACCCCCGGATGATTTCCCGGACGGGGGACCCTCTGCACTGGCTGAGTTTTTCGGTAATATCATCCTGGTAAACGGGAAAGCCTGGCCAAAACTTGATGTGGAACCGAGGAAATACAGATTACGCTTGCTAAATGGCTCTGATTCAAGGTTCTACATATTGAAATTGGATAATGAGGAGCAAATTATGATCATTGGCTCAGATGATGGGTTACTTGAGCATCCGGTTCTTGAAGATTCATTGATTTTTGCGCCCGGGGAACGTTATGATGTGGTGATTGATTTTACCGGTATGGAGAATGCTAATATTACATTGCTGAATACAGGGCCGGATGAACCCTATAACGGCGGTGTCGAGACGTTTACTCCGTCTGATCCGGCAACCACCGGGCAGATCATGCAATTCCAGGTTACAAAGCCATTTAATGGAGCCATAGCTGATGCCACTGTTAATGGGTCCTCCGTCTTAAATACGATAGGGACATTAGCCGCAGATAATCCCTTAGAACCCAGGCAGCTGGTACTGTTTGAAGGCAAGGACGAGTTTGGACGCCTGCAGCCCATGCTGGGAACGATGCAGGACGGATCCCTGACATGGTCCCAGGATATAACTGAACTCCCGCTTCTGAATGCAACAGAATTATGGGAGGTTTACAATGCCACCGGGGATGCCCACCCGATCCATTTGCACCTGGTAAAATTCCAGATCATCGACAGGGAGGAGTTCACTCCATATGAAAATGAAGCCGAGGGAATTGAGGAAAATGTAGAGGAAAAAGACCAGCCGCAGCATAATGGCAGTACAGGTAAAGGTGGAATCTTCCATCTGGATCCTGTTACACCTCTTACCGGTAACATATCCGCACCTTTATCCTATGAAAGCGGATGGAAAGACACCTTCATTGTTCCTCCCGGGCAGGTTGGCAGGTTAGTGGCATTTTTTGACAGGCCCGGCCGTTATGTCTGGCATTGTCATATCCTTTCCCATGAGGACCATGAGATGATGAGACCTTTCAATGTGGGTCCTGTTATTCCACCAGGTCCTGGTGGCAAAAAAGGAGCATCTGTGGAGGACCAGCTTGAACCGGATCAGTTCGGACAATTCAGGCTCTACCCGAGCCCGGCTTCGGATATGACCACTGTTGAATTTGCACTTGAAGAGAGAACCGATGTAAGAATAAGTATTTATGGAATGGATGGCAGAATGATCAATTCAGAGGAGCTTGGCTATCTGAACGATGGACCCCAATCCATTGCAGTTCCGGTAGGACATCTGGATAACGGTATGTATATACTTGAGGTGAAGGCTGGTAACAAGCTGTTAAGAGAGAGCTTTATCGTTTCCAAGTAAAACTTACACCCACTTTTTAAAGGAGCGCCGGATCAACACCGGCGTTTCTTTTTTATATCCGAAATTTCATACTCCTTTTTGCAGATTAAATACAAAGCTCTATATTTGCACGCGCTTAAGGGAGCTTAGCTCAGCTGGTTCAGAGCACCTGCCTTACAAGCAGGGGGTCGCTGGTTCGAATCCAGCAGTTCCCACCAGGTAGGAGAGGGAGTTAGATCATGGATCTGACTCCTTTTTTTGTTAGGACTGGATGGGGATTGAAGATCACAACATATTATTCCCAACTTCCCAGCAATATCAGTAGACCAAACACCCCAAAAAACAATCCAACACCAAGTGGTATTAATGCTGCAAAGGATGCAACAGTAGCCCCGGTTGCCTTGTTGTATATCTCTATCTTTTCTATATTCTCAAGGGCTATTGTAATCTCATCTCCTTCTGCGGCGTTGTATTCTGAAACAGTAATGTGCACTTCATTGATCACTTCGCGCTCGTCTTTTTCCGCTCGGACCTTATATCTGTTTGCATGCTCAGTGCTGGTAGTCTTATAATATTCATGACCCTGAAGAGGAGTAATCTTCCCTGCAACTGTATCATCGCTTACATTGATATCTGAGAATTTCCATGCCTGATCTTCAGAATGCAGTATGAAGAATTTTGCTTCCTCCTGCTGGGTACTAATTGCCTCAGGAGGGGGGGCTTCACTGGTAACTACTTTATAATAGTAGCATCCTCCTAAAGTGTTCAGAAATGCAAGGACAAGTATAATGGAAAGAGACTTTCCCGGCCTGCCATATCTGAAAGCTTCCAGGAGTGTTGAATAGTTACTGTTTTTATGTTTCATCAGGTAGAATTGGGATAGTTTGTTGGGCATGTTATGGGATTGACTACATGCAATTTAAGGAGATCGGGGATATGAGTCAAATGCTGATGTTGCCTACCCATTAAGCGATTTCTAAAACCACTTCGGTCAATGCCGAAAATATTCTTCTTCATCTTAATTCCCTGGGAATTTTGATAAACCTCGTGAATGCTTACATTGATGAGATAACTGATTGACCGGCAATAGCTTATTTTTGTATTGAAAAAGATCACTTTCAAGGTAGGGTAGGAGCTCTCCTGTGCGGTACATATAATAAACCTTGTAGTTAACTAAAAGAGATTCTCATGAAAAATGTAAGATTTGCACTGGGGTTGTTGGCGATTGCCGGGATCCTGGTAAGCGCGGGATGCCAGAAAACGGATGACGGTAATATCAATGATCAGAAGGGGACCCTGGTTATAAAGCTGACAGATGCTCCATTTCCCGTAGATATGGTTGATTCAGCAAACGTCAGAATCGTAAAGGTGGAAATCCGGGAGGCTTGCGATTGTGATGAAGATGGATATCCTTTTTTCACACTGTTTGAAGAATCCGACCCGGAAGTGTTTAATCTTCTTGATCTGAGAGATGGCATTACAGCCGATCTGGTGGAGATGCAGATCGAGCCTGGAAGCTATGACCTGATCCGGATATACGTGGATGAGGTCGGGCTGAAGGTTAAAGATGGTGAAAGTTACTCGCTTAAGGTTCCCAGCGGAGCACAGACCGGAATTAAGGTTTTCATGGAACCCGCCCTGCAGGTAGTCGGTGGATTAACATCGGAGATAGTGCTGGATTTTGATCTGGATCGCTCCTTTGTACTCAAGGGGAATATGAATACCCCCGCAGGTATCAAGGGATTCAATTTCAAGCCAGTGATCAAAGCGATAAATAATACTACCCATGGAACCGTAGCTGGACACGTAATTAATTCAGATACTGCTATTTATGAAGCAGCTGTATGGATCGAGGAAGACACTGTCTATACGGATGAGGAGGGCTACTATTCGATATCGGGTCTTCCGGCCGGGCCATATGATATATCGGCTACTTATGAAGGTTTTGATACGGTGAAAGTGGAAGGGCTGGAGATTGTGGCAGGGAACCTCACCGTTCAGGACTTTACCCTGACAAAGCTTGAAGATCCTGGAATATAATAAGAATAACAACCAGTGATAAAAGGGGGTCAGATCGTTCCGGTCTGACTCTTTTTTTTGGGTTGAATGAGAGTGAACACAAGTTAGGGTTGGTCCGTCTTCCTTTTAAAAAATGCTGCCTTGTATGAGATACTTCTTGTTCATTCTTGCAATCACGTTCACCACGGTAAATTCAAATGGGCAGTGGTATTCAAAGGCCTGTGACGTTACTGATTTTTACAGTTGCACGCAG
The DNA here is from genome assembly GCA_964424935.1 of uncultured Bacteroides sp. Lineage (GTDB taxonomy): Bacteria > Bacteroidota > Bacteroidia > Bacteroidales. The sequence continues at coordinate 3,671 of CAYRLP010000070.1, read as the reverse complement.
GAACAGTATGACTGTCTGTGGAAAAAGGCGAGAATCAATACTTTATCCAGTGTTTTTATAACAGGAACAGGTCTGGCTTTATTTGTTGTGGCCACCTCCTCGGTAAATGAGGCTTCAGACGGTGATAGCTTTGCAGATGCTGTGGAATCAGTTGCAGGTCAGGTTAGCCAGATCCTGGGAGCAACCATAGCCCTTACGGGTGTTTCCGTGCTTGTAGTAGGGATCGGCAGAGTTACCAGCCTGAAAAAGCATCCCCTGTATCAAACAGCAGCTTCTGCAAGCCTGCGGATTTCCCCAACGCTTATGCTAAACAGTTTAAATCAATCCCATGTACTGGGATTAACAGCATCCCTTCGATTCTAAAATCCTGTATACAAGGAGAAGATAGCTTTACTTCCTTCCCCGGTTTTACCAGGGATGCTTGTGTTAATACCTGCATTAACATTCATGGATATTAAACCATTATATACTTCGGTTTGTCACAGAAGTGTTAAATTGGTGGTAATTAAGGCTCCAGTAATGCAAAATAAGGTACCCCTGTTGCTTTTCATACTCAGCATGCTGACCGGTCCTCTCCTTGGTCAGAGCAATCCCTATGGCACACCGGAAATACAGAATTACCATTTTGCGGAGACCGGGGGAGCCGAGCAGAACTGGGCCATCACCATGGACCGACGGGGGGTGGTATACGTGGGAAACCAGGATCAGGGAATCCTGGAATATGACGGCAGCGACTGGCACAACATCCCGGTGTCTGAAAATCTCACTGTCTGGTCCCTTGTCACGGGCAATGACGGGGTCATCTATGCCGGGCTTGACGGGGATTTCGGAAGGCTGGAGCCCGATCCGCAAGGCCGGCTGTATTATCATTCCCTTCTGGACTCGTTAACCAGAAAAAACCATCCCGTTGCAAGCATCTATAAGACCTATTACCAGGACGATAAGGTCTATTTCTGCGGTACGGAGTCTATATTCGTATACGATCCGGAAGAGCAGGGACTCTCCGTAATCACCCTCCCGGATTCTGCCTTCTTTTCCTATTTCGTTGATTCAGAGCTTTATACTGCCAATTATGAAACCGGATTGATGCAATACAATGGGGATGCCTATGTCCCCGTGCCCGGAGGAAGGTATTTCAGGATGAAGAGCGTATCCGGTCTGGTAGCTTTGGATTCCCATCACCTCCTGGTCAGCACCTACTATGCCGGATTGTATGTGCTGGATCCGGAACACGGAACCATTGACAGCTCCTTTGTGGATCCTGCATTTGCCACCGAGTTGAAATCGGGTATGGTGGTGAGCATGCTCCGGGATGGTGAGCATATCTATCTGGGAACCAGGGATATGGGTATAATTATATTGAACATGAATGGGGAGGTGGAAGAGATCATTTCTGCCGCCCAGGGATTACTGGATAATACCATTCCTCAGATATATGTGGATTCAAACAAGGGCATGGAACATGCCATCTGGGTGGCCCACTGGCGTGGGGTGAGCCGGGTGGAATGCAACAGTCCGTTCAGAAGGGTCTCCGTCGGGCCCAGATCCATGGGGATGGGAGGCATGGGTCCGGGTGAGCTGATTACGGATATCGCTGAATTCCGTGGCGAACTGGTGGTGTCGACCCTGAGAGGAATTAATTTCCGGCCTAACAGTTCAGAACGGCCCCGCTCCCGGAACACCCGGAACATTCGTGGAGAGATCTGGGACCTGGAGGTCATCAGGCCAGTCGAAGGAAAGTCCTTTTTAGTGGCATCCGGCACCGAGCGGACCTATATCGTTGATGAGGATCTCGAAGTCACTGAGTTACCTGTAGGGGGCCAGGCCGTGCTGGTTGATCCGGAACGCCAGAATATTTTCTTTACGGGAGGCTATCAGTTTACCGGGTTCAGTTATCGGAACGGGAACTGGAATGAAGTGGTGAAGGTGGATCTGAATGATAAGATCTATCAGATGAGTCCCGACAGGGGTGGCAGGATCTGGATCTCCACCCGGACCGGACTTATTCGTCTGGATATGGCCAGGGGCCAGGAGACGGAACTGACCCGTTTCGGCACGGAATCTGGCCTGCCGGCAGGGAACTATCCAAAGGTATTTAAGGATCCCGGGAACCAGGAACTTCTGGTGGGTACCTCGGACGGATTTTACCGTTACGATCCCCTGAACAATCGCTTTGTCCCCGATACAGTATTCAACAGCCTACTTCCTGAGGGGAAGAACGGGATCATGCTGTTTCAAAAGGGGGTCGGGGATATGTACTGGTTCTCTTTTGATAACGAATACAGGGGGTGGAGCATCCTGGGCGCCCGGAGGACCCCCTCAGGCTTTGAACCCGTGTATGACCGGGTATTCAGGGCCCTGTCTTCTAGGTCCTCCACGGATGTGATTTTTACCGATTCCGGGGGTCAGCTCTGGTTTACCAAATCCAACGAGTTGTATCACTTTGACGAAAGCCGGGTTCCGGAAACAGTGGATACCATAAAGGTCCTCATGCGTCAGGTCTCCATAACGGGCGATTCGGTGGTATTCTACGGCTCAAACTACCGGATGGATGCTTCTGGTCACATACAGATCCATGACGGGCAGGCCCAGAAGGATCAGCCCAATCTGAAACATATTTATCGCGATGTGGAGTTCAGCTGGTCGGCACCCTATTACACACAGGAACGCCAGATCAGGTACAGCTACTTTCTGGATGGGTTCAGCAAGGGGTGGTCCGAATGGAGCCGAGCCAGATCCGTGAAAATTAACAACCTGAAGAACGGGCGCTATGTGATGAAAGTGAAGGCCCGGAATGCCTATGGGGATGAAAGCCCGGTGACCGCATTTGCATTTACCATCCTGAGGCCCTGGTATGCGACGGTGGTGGCCATTTTCATTTACATCCTCCTGATTGCCTCATTGGTGGTCTTTGTGATTATTTATACCCGGAACCTGAAATCCAGGGCCGAGCTCCTGGAGAAGCAAAACGGGGAAATCGAACAGCAGAAAAAAGAGTTGGAAAACCTGAATGAAGAGATTACCTCGCAACGGGATGAGATCGAGGCGCAGCGGGATTCTCTTTCGGATCAGAAAGAACTGATCAACAAGCAGAACAGAGCCATTACCGACAGCATACACTACGCCCGCCGGATCCAGGATGCCGTGCTGCCTGCCGATCAGGTCATGCGGTATCTGCTTCCCAAGCATTTTGTGTTTTACAGGCCCAGGGACATTGTCAGCGGGGATTTCTACTGGGTGGATAAACGGGACGAAACAGTCCTGATCGCGGTGGCCGATTGTACCGGACACGGCGTTCCCGGGGCGTTTATGAGCATGCTGGGCATCTCCTTGCTGAATGAAGTCTCCAGCACGTATGGCGACCGGCCCACCAACGAGATCATGGATGAAGTTCGCGACCAGCTCATCGCTGCCCTGGGTCAGACCGGAGACAAATATGAAGCCAAGGACGGGATGGACATGGCACTGGTGGCCATTAACACCACCACCCGGATGGTCCAGTTTACCGGGGCCAACCAGCATCTCTACACCTTTCAGGATGATCAACTGGTCGTCATTAAGGGGGATCCCATGCCCGTCGGCATCCATGCGCAGAGCAGTACGCTGTTTTCGTCCCACTCCCTTCTGATTAAGCGGGTCGATTCTATTTAAATTTTCTCTGATTGCTATTG
>CAYRLP010000069.1:0-9390 GCA_964424935.1 uncultured Bacteroides sp. | reverse complement strand
TATTACCAGGGAAGTCAAGATTATGATGGATCCCGACCAGGCCTTTGCTTCCCCCGCGGAAGGTGCGGAAGCCGAAGAGGAGGTGACGGAGCGATTCGGAATCATGGATGTGGAGGATGTGAGCTGGAAAAACTACCTGGATTCACTGGCCTGCACCGAATGCGGCCGATGTACCTCGGTTTGTCCGGCCAACACGACCGGGAAAAAGCTATCTCCGCGGAAGATCGTGATGGATGTACGTGCCCGAATGAGGGAGAAGGGTCCCGGACTGATCAAGAACGGGAAAGAATATTCCGATAACCGCTCCCTGCTTAGGGATTTTATTTCAGAAGAGGAGCTGTGGGCCTGTACCCTCTGCAACGCCTGTGCCCAGGAGTGCCCGATCAATATCAATCATCCCTCGATTATTCTGGGAATGCGGCGTTACCTGGTCATGGAAGAGTCTGCAGCCCCGGGTGAACTGAACGCCATCTTTTCCAACATTGAGAACAACGGGGCCCCCTGGCAATTCTCACAGGAGGATCGCATGCTCTGGGCCGAAGGCAAAGTGGAAGTCCCCCTGATGGCAGATGTGACGACCAAAGGGGAAACCCCGGAATACCTCCTGTGGGTGGGCAGCGCCGGTGCCTTCGATGACCGGTACAAGCAGGTCAGCGTGGCATTTGCCAAGGTGCTGAACCATCTGGGGATCTCCTATGCCATCCTGGGGGCGGAGGAATCCTCCAGCGGGGATGTGGCCCGCCGGGCCGGGAACGAAATGCTGTTCCAGATGCAGGCCCTGATGAATATTGAGATCCTGGATGGATACGGGGTAAAAAAGATCCTTACCTGCGATCCCCATGCCTTTAATACCCTGAAGAATGAGTATCCGGACCTGGGCGGGACCTATAAGGTCATCCACCATACCCAGTTCCTGCACAACCTCATGGCCGACGGCAAGCTATCCCTGAACAGGGGGAGCCTGAATGGCAAAAAGATCACTTTCCATGATCCCTGCTACCTGGGACGCGCCAACGGTGAATACAAGGCTCCCCGGGAAGTGCTTGAGGCGCTTGGAACCACGGTGGAGATGAAACGAAACCGCAGTTTCTCGCTCTGCTGCGGAGCCGGAGGGGGACAGATGTTCAAGGAGGCGGAAGAAGGCGACAAGGAGGTCTTTCTGGAAAGGACCGAGGATGCCCTGGAAACCGGAGCCGGAATCATTGCCACCGCTTGTCCCTACTGCATGGTGATGATGACGGACGGACTCAAATACAAGAACAAAGAGGAAGAAATCAGCAACTACGATATTGCGGAACTGGTTGCCCAGAACCTGGAACTATAAAACGTAACTACCTATGGACGAAAAGAGAATAATCACCGGAGGTGAATTTCTGGTCAAAGCGACCAGTACGGACGATGTCTTTATCCCCGAAGAACTGGATGAGGAGCAGCGGATGATAGGGGAAACCTGCAAGGATTTCCTGAACACGGAAGTATTTCCCGTGGCTGACCGGATCGATGCCCAGGAAGAGGGCCTGATGCGGAGCCTGATCCAGAAAACGGGCGAGCTGGGCCTGCTGGGGATTGCCATCCCCGAAGAATACGAGGGATTCGGGCAGAATTTCATTACCACCATGTATGCCAGCGAGGTCATGGGAGCCGGTTATTCCTATGCAGTGGCCTATTCCTGCCACACCGGGATCGGGACCCTGCCCATCCTCTATTACGGGAATGAGGAGCAGCGGGCCCGGTACGTCCCCCAGCTGGCCACCGGTGAAAAGGTTGGGGCGTACTGCCTCACTGAGCCTGGTGCAGGATCGGATGCCAACTCCGGAACCACCAAGGCGGTACTGTCCGAAGACGGAAAACACTACATCCTCAACGGGGCCAAGATGTGGATCACCAATGCGGGATTTGCCGATGTGTTTACGGTCTTTGCAAAAATCGACAACGACCGGGTCCTGAGTGCCTTCATTCTTGAGCGCGATTTCGAGGGCATTACCTTCAATCCCGAGGAAAAGAAGATGGGGATCAAGGGCTCTTCCACCCGTCAGATCTTCTTTAACGATGTGAAGGTCCCCGTCGAGAACCAGCTTGGGAAGAGGGGAGAGGGGTTCCGGATTGCCCTGAACATCCTTCATATGGGCCGGATCAAGCTGGGCGCCAATGTGATCGGATCAGCCAAAATGGCCATCGACCAGTCGGTGGGTTATGCCAACGAGCGGAAGCAGTTTGGCTGCCTGATATCCAATTTCGGAGCCATCAAGTTCAAGCTGGCCGAACAGGTCATCCGGACCTTTGCCACGGAATGCTCCGTGTACCGGGCCAGCCAGGCCCTGGACGATGCCATCGAATATTATGTGTCCAAAGGAGAGGACAAGGGGCGGGATACCATGGAAGCCTTCAACCATTTTGCAGTGGAAGCAGCGGCCATGAAGGTGTTCGGGTCCGAAGCGCTGGACTATGTGGTGGATGAGGGTGTGCAGATCCACGGGGGCATGGGATTTTCGGCCGAAATGATGATCGATCGCGGGTACCGCGATTCCAGAATCAACCGGATATTCGAAGGAACCAATGAGATCAACCGCCTTCTCCTGGTGGATAACATCCTGAAGAAGGGTGCCAAAAAGGTCCTTCCGGTCTTCGATCTGGCAGAACAGTACTTCCAGGAGGCGAAGAAACTGAACGGAATCCCGAAGCGTCCCGAGGGCTACTTCGAGGAGAAGGAGCAATATGTGTCCGGCTTCAAGAAGGTGGTCCTGATGCTTCTGAAGTCGGTTTCGGATTACTTTGGCCGTCACCTGGTTCACGAACAGGAGGTGCTCAGCAATATTTCAGACTGCATTATCCAGACCTATGCAGCCGAGTCGGTAGTACTGCGGGTGAAGAAGATGGAAATGCTGAAAGGGGAAGGCAATACCGCGCTCTACCGTGATATGGCGGATGTATTTGTCTACGATGCGGCAGCCCGGATCCGGAAATTCGCCAGCGATTCAGCCAACTCCTTTGCCGAAGGCGAAACCGGTGAATTGCTGGAGAAAGGAATCTCTCATTTTACTTCAGTGGCCCCGGTTAACGTGGTGGAGGCCCGGAGAAGAATTGCCGATCACCTGATCGATGAGAACAGATACTGTTTCTAAGCAAAGCGACATCGAATCCAGCGATTCCTATAATATTGTGATCATAGGTGCCGGGAATGTGGGGACCCACATTTCCCGGCATTTTCATGCAGCAGGTCACCATATCCGGTGCATCTATTCCAGGACCGGACGGTCGGCACAGCAGCTGGCCGCCGAACTTGGCGTTCCGGGCACTGCCTCCCCGGAAGAGGTGCCTTCGGAAGCCGACTTTTATATACTCTGTGTCCCCGACCGGGCGATTGTCCCAGTCGCCGAGCAATTCCGGCACTGCGAGGGCATCTGTCTCCACACTTCGGGCGCGCAGCCTTTGCAGCTTTTATCCTCAGGCTTCAGGCAGTACGGTGTACTCTATCCCCTGCAGACACTGAGCAGCAACCGGATCCTGGAACCTGCAAAGGTGCCCTGCCTGGTGGAGGGATCCTCCCCGGAAGTAACCTCGCTGATAAGCAGGCTGGCATCGACCATATACGACCGGATTGAAGAGGTGGACTCGGCCAGGCGGCTCGTGATCCACACCGCTGCCGTATTTGCCAATAATTTTTCAAACCATATGGTGCATATCGCCCGGAGGCTTCTGGAGGAAAGGGAGCTGGATCCCGCGTTATTGAATCCCTTGCTGGAGGAGACCTATGAGAAAATCAAATCCCTGGGAACGGAAGAGGGGAGGACCGGTCCGGCTGTCCGGGGCGATCAGGACACCCTGAACAAACATATTGAATTATTGAAGGGCCATCCGGAATGGGAGAAATTGTATACATTTATAAGCCGTGACATACAACGATCCCTCTAAACAGGTAAGCCAGGCAACAGTAAGCTTGAATGACGAATTTTAAAGAAGAATTAAAAGCTGTAAAGGCATTTGTATTTGACGTGGACGGTGTGCTGAGCAGTCCGCAGGTTTACCTGCATCCCAGCGGGGAAATTATACGATCCATGAACACAAAGGACGGATATGCCCTGCAGTATGCCGTGAAACGTGGCTATCCCATTGCCATCATCACGGGCGGGAATACCCCGTCGGTGGCTAAGCGGTTCAAAGGACTTGGAATTACCGATATTTATATGGCCTCCTCCTACAAGATGGACGATTTCAGGGATTTTCTCTATAAATACGATCTGAAGCCGGAAGAAGTGCTATATATGGGCGATGACCTCCCTGATGTGGAGGTGATGAAAATGGCCGGTGTTCCATGTTGCCCGGCCGATGCCGTGGATGAGGTCAAGTCCCTGTCCCATTATATCTCCCCGTTCAAAGGGGGAAAGGGCTGTGTACGCGAAGTGATGGAACAGGTACTGCGACTGCACGGCCGCTGGAATGACGGAGAACCTTTTACCTGGTAGGTTGCGGCCATGATCGGGAAAGTGAAATCCATATTCAGTCTGGTCAGGTTCCCGAACCTTCTGATCATTGCTTTTACACAGTATGCCATGCGCTACCTGCTGATGGAACCCCTGCTTCCATCAGACTCCTTTGAACTCCAGTTTGGTGATTTCCAGTTTGCCATGCTTGTCTTTTCCACCATGCTGATCGCCGCTGCCGGATATATTATCAACGATTATTTTGACGCGCGGGCCGACCTGATCAATAAACCTGCACGGGTCGTCGTGGGGGTCACAATCAGCCGGAAGGTGGCCATGAACCTGCATATGCTCCTGAATATCCTTGGGGTGGGCATCGGGATATACCTTGCCTTTTATGTGGGACTGCCCTCCCTCTCCCTGGTTTTTGTCCTTTCGACCGGTCTGCTCTGGTTCTACTCCACAAACTATAAGAAGCAGTTCCTGGTGGGGAACCTGATCGTGGCCTTTCTGACCGGCCTGGTTCCGCTGATGGTGGTCCTGTTTGAGATCCCACTGCTGAACCAGCAGTACGGCGAAATCATGATCCGTCACGATGCGGATTTCGGCTACCTTTTTGCCTGGGTGAGTGCATTCAGCTTTTTTGCCTTCATAACCACCCTGATCCGGGAAATCATCAAAGATGCGGAGGACCTGGAGGGGGACCATGCCTACGGGATGAGAACCGTGCCCATCGTCCTGGGAACCTTCTGGACCCGGATCGTACTGGTTCTGCTGATTTGCATGACGGTGTTTGCCCTGGCCTTCCTGCTGTTTAAATACATTTATTTTTCGGTGGAGCAGAGGGATCATATATCACTGGTCTATTTCGTCCTGTTCCTGTTTCTACCTTTGCTGTTACTGGTTATCCAGGTCAGTACAGCCAGGTCCAAAAAAGCTTACCACCGGGCCAGTACACTGATCAAGCTGGTCATGTTGTTCGGGATTTTATATTCAGCAGTCGTTTTCTACCTGGTTCAAATATTAAATATTGCCGGATCTTAAGCCCCCATATGAAATACTCCTGGCTTCCCGCTCCCCCAGGCGGGCGGAATTGATGAAGGAGCTGGACATCCCGTTCCGGCTGGTGGAGACCGCTCATGCCGAAGAAACCTATCCCCCGGATCTTTCGGGCGGAGCCATTGCCCGTTATCTGGCAGAACAGAAGTCGCAAGCCTATACGGGGAAGCTGGGGCCCCGGCAGGTGTTGCTTACAGCCGACACCGTTGTCTGGCACCGGGAACGGGAGCTGGGAAAACCAGCTGACAGGGAGGAGGCACTGGAGATGTTGCGGCTGCTTTCCGGGGATACCCACCAGGTATACACCGGGGTCTGCCTCCGGTCTGCCCGGAAGCGGACCTCCTTTTTTGCGGGGACGGATGTGACCTTTGCCCGGCTGGAGGAACGGGAAATGGAATACTACGTGGAACGCTTCAAACCCTTTGACAAGGCAGGGGCATATGGCATCCAGGAGTGGATCGGTCATGTGGCGGTGGAGAAGATCGTGGGAAGCTATTTCAATGTGATGGGCCTTCCCGTGCAGCGTGTCTACTGTGAACTAAAGCAACATATGGATCTGAATTAAATTGATAGAAATGAAGAAAATCCTAAAACACCGGAATTCGGGGCTCAGCTGGCTCATGGGAATGGCACTGATACTTGCCTCTCTGCAACTTGTACGGGCCGAGGAGGGCATGTGGATTCCCATGCTGATTGAGAAGTACAATATTGACCGGATGCAGGAAGCCGGTCTGAAGCTCAGTGCTGAAGATATTTACAGCATCAACCAGGATTGCCTGAAAGATGCGCTGGTCATTTTCGGAAGGGGATGCACGGGTGAGATGGTCTCCTCAGACGGTTTGCTGTTTACCAACCACCACTGCGGATACGGATCCATCCAGCGGCACAGTTCTGTGGAGAGTGATTACCTGACCAACGGATTCTGGGCCATGAGCAGGGAGGAGGAGCTGCCCAATGAGGGGCTCACCGTTACCTTCCTCCGCTATATAAAAGAGGTGACCGGGGAGATGAAAGAGGGGATCACCCCCGGAATGGAGCCGGACGAGGCGGAGGAGCAGCGCCTGAATAACATGGGGAGACTGATCGAAGATGCAACCCGGGAGACTCACTACGAGGCTTCTGTTCGTTCCTTTTACTATGGGAATGCCTATTATCTGTTTGTTTATGAAACCTTCAGTGATGTGAGACTGGTAGGCGCTCCCCCGGACGCCATCGGGAATTTCGGGGCGGATCAGGATAACTGGATGTGGCCAAGGCATACGGGCGATTTCTCCATATTCCGGGTCTATGCCAATGAAGAGAACGGACCTGCCGACTATGATCCATCCAATAAACCCTACCGGCCCAGGAAGCACCTGGAGATTGGGGCCGGAGGGATTCAGGAAGGTGACTTCACCATGGTGATGGGATATCCGGGAGCCACTACGGAATACCTCTATTCTGCAGCGGTGCGTTCCATGCTTGAAACCTCCCTTCCCCTGCGGATCGGATTACGGACCACCCGGCTGGAGATCATGGACCGCTATATGCGTTCCGATGATACGGTACGGATCCAGTACGCCAGTAAATACCGCGGTGTGAGCAATGCGTGGAAGAAATGGCAGGGGACCATCCTGGGACTGAACCGGAACCATGCCGTGGAACTGAAACTGAAGGAAGAGGAGGAGTTCACGTCCTGGGTACAGGCGGATGGGGAACGCATTCTGAAGTACGACGGGATCCTGGAGGAATTTGCCAGGCTGTACGAAGAGATCGAACCCTATGAGAAGGCGGTGGACATAATGAGTGAGTCGGTCATGGCCGTTGAATTGTTCGGGCAGGCGTCCCGCATCGAACGGACGATGCGCCAGGGTGTCCCCAGGGAGCGGATTGAGAGGCAGCAGGAAGGATTTTTAAGGAATTATTACAGGCCCATTGACCAGGAGATATGTGTCGCCATGCTGGAAGCCTATTACGTCAACATGCCGGATTCATTCATCCCGGCTTGTTTCCAGGAGATCCAGGACAGATACAGGGGAAGTTATGTGGATTTTACCGAAGCACTTTTTAAGAAAAGCGTCCTGAACAATCCCGCAAAGTTCAGTAAGCTCCTGGATACCTACGAGAAGAATCCCGAAAAGGCCGTCCGTATTTTTGAGAATGATCCCGCATCGGTGACCATGAACCAGTTCATGTTGCTCATGATGGGAGAGACGAGACCCGTATACGCCAAACTCCAGGAGCTGCTGGAGAGGAACTACAAGCTTTATATGGCTGCGATCCTGGAGAAGGAGCAGGACCGGCAGCTCTATCCGGATGCCAATTTCACCATGCGCCTTACCTACGGGAAGGTGGATGGCTACCAGCCGAAGGACGGGGTGGAATACCGCTGGTACACCACCCTGTCGGGGGTCATGGAGAAGGAAGCCGAAGGGTTTGTGGACTATGCGGTTCCTGAAAAACTCAGGGAACTCTATGAAGCCAGGGATTATGGCAGATACGGGGTGAACGGGACCATGCCGGTCTGTTTTGTCGCCTCCAACCATACTTCGGGTGGCAACTCCGGGAGTCCGGTCATGGATGCCTATGGCCGGCTGATCGGGCTCAATTTTGACCGCAACTGGGAGGGAACCATGAGCGACGTGCTCTATGATCCTTCGCTCTGCCGCAACATCACCGTGGATATCCGCTATGTGCTCTTCCTAATAGATAAATACGCCGGGGCGGGGTACCTGCTTGATGAAATGGATATAGTCTGGTAACACCCTTCCCTGGACCATGGAGACCATGCTGGAGTTGATCATACATGGGCGGGGCAATGCCTGGCCGGTTCCCCTGGGAGAAGAGCATCCCTTTTACGACCGGACCGATCCGCTGGATGTGTCCAATGCAGCCTTCTCCGTTCAGATCAGGGAACCGGATGGCAGAATTGCTTCCGTGCTGGTGGATGCCGGCCACGGGACCATTCAGAGCCTGCTGGCGGGGGATAACCGTATCCCTGACAGCATCTGCCTGACCCACGGGCATCTGGACCACACCCTGTCGGTGGACTGGATCGTTCAGAGTTACTCGCGCAGACGCCCAAAGGATAAGCGCTATCCCATCTACACCACACTTCCCGTGTACCGTTTCCTGCTGCGATCCTATCCCCAGATGGAGGGCCTGACCGAGCACCGGGAACTGGAATTCGGACAGACCATCCCGCCGGGCGGGGAGATGCCCTTCCATCTGACTCCGTATCCGGTGTATCACGGACAGAGTGCCGTTGGGGCTTCCATGCTCCTCTTCGGGTATGGGGACCGGAAGATCCTGATTACCGGGGACATGCTGGTGCCCATGCTGAGAGAGGAGGACTATGAGCGCCTCCAGGGTACAGATCTTCTGGTGGTGGATACCAACAACCGCTTCCCATGGCCCCGGACCAACCACTGGAGTTTCGCCGGGTCCACAGTGGATCCGCTGAAACGAAGCGAAAACCTGGAGACTTTTGCCGGGGGACTTAGCCGGGAGGAGGCCCTTCGGCCCCACATGCATGAGGGGATCAGCAAAAAGAACCTGTCCTACCTGTCCCGGCTGAAACAGGAGTGGGCAGCCAGGGAGGCACCCCTGAGCATCCTGGAACTTCTGGACCGGATCAGGCCTAAAAAGGTGGTACTGGTCCATTACAGTGGAACGGAGGACCGGAAACACCATGGGAAGAAGATCCTTGACCCTGCCGGATTACAGGCCTGGGTCTCCGAAACGGCCCGGGCAGCCGGATTTCCGGGAGAGATAGTGGTTCCGAAAACAGGTCAGCGGATTCAAATAAACCTGCATGGGTAACGACAACCGGAAAGGAACGCTTTACGCCCTGTTCACAGCTTCGCTGTGGGGATTCATGGCCATTGTGCTGAAGGTGATCACCAACGACCTGTCGCCCGTGACGGTGGTC
>CAYRLP010000068.1:0-9459 GCA_964424935.1 uncultured Bacteroides sp. | reverse complement strand
GGCCTACACCATGGACCTGGAGGTGAAGGCCTACACCATAGACCTGGATTCGGTACCCATGCTGGAATCGAAAGAGGTCACCGGCTCCGTCTGGTTCAAAGCTTCCGACGGATCCGAAGCAAGCCCTGTATTTGTGCTGGACGGGGAAGTGGTGACCGAGATCGAGGACCTGGATCCGGGTCAGATAGAAAGTATTGAAGTGCTTAAAGATCCCAAGAACCCCGTAGTACAAAAATACAATGCCAAAGACGGGGTTGTCCTGATCACTACCAAGGAAGGAGCTTCAAAGGCCCCTCCACAGGAGGAGGAGATTTTCTATGTAGTTGATGAAATGCCCATATTTAACGGAGGGGATGCGGCAACGGAATTCCGAAAGTATATTGCCAAAAATCTCCGGTACCCGGAAGCGGCAGCAGCCTCAGGCATCAGCGGGCGCGTCATTGTCCAGTTCACTGTGAATAAAAACGGAGAAGTAGAAAATTCCAAAGTAGTGAGGAGTGTGGAAGCCAGCCTGGATCAGGAAGCCCTCCGGGTGATAAAGTCATCACCCAGATGGACCCCTGGAATAAAGGACGGGAAGGCGGTGGATGTCATGTTTACCTTTCCGGTCAATTTTGTAACTCAGGAACCCTCCGCCCGGCATAATGAAGTCCTGACACCGGAAGAAACAAAGTCTGCCCTGGAGAACCAGCCTTCAAAGACCATCGATGGGGAGGTTTTTTACGTGGTGGAAGACATGCCCCGGTTCCCCGGGGGAACCTCGGCACTTAAAACCTATATCTACAGCAACCTGGAATATCCCGAAAATGCTAAAAAGCAGGGGATCGAAGGTGAGGTATTTATCAAATTCCTGGTGGACACCGACGGCAAAGTGAAGGACCCGGAGATCCTCAGAAGCAGTTATCAGGGCTTTGACGAACCGGCCCTGAAGGTGATCCGTGAAATGCCTGGCTGGAAACCTGGATTCCAGAGGGGCAAGCCGGTAAAAGTGTGGTATGTCCTGTCCATCAAGTTCGATCCCGAAACGTCTTAATCCTGGATAAATAAGCCGATCCAAGGGAAAGGGGCCATCCCGTACCGGGGTGGCTCCTTTATATTTATAACCAATGAGGTTTATTCAGGACTGGTCAACCAGGATGTGTTCAGAAGACTTTCTGCTCGATCAACAGAACCAGAATGTGAAGGATCTTGATATGAACTTCCTGGATTCGGTCGGAATGCTTTTTTCCCCTGACCCGGATCTCACAATCGGCCATTCCGGCAAGCAATCCACCCGTTTTTCCGGTCAGCCCGACCACGGTCATGCCTTTACCTTTGGCAGCTTCCACTGCCTTAATAATATTCATTGAATTCCCGCTGGTACTGATGGCCAGCAACACATCGTCTTTCTGTCCCACACCCTCCACATACCTGGAGAAGATTTCATCGAAGCTGTAATCGTTGGCCGTACAGGTAATGTGAGAAGGATCTGAAATACTGATGGCAGGAAGTGCAGGCCGTTTCTCCCGGAAAACTCCCGAAAGCTCTTCGGCAAAATGCATGGCATCGGTCATGGAACCCCCGTTCCCGCAGGAGATGATCTTTCCGCCATTGCGGATAGATTCGATCATAAGCAGTGCTGCCTTTTCAATTGCTTCAATGTGTTCGGGAATGGCCAGGAATTCATCCAGCACTTCCCTGGCTTCATTCAGATTTTCCAGGATCAGGGTTTTCATTTCTCAAAAGTAAAAAACAGTTTCGACTTTACAGGCTTTCGTCCTTCAAGACTTTATCCTTACCTTTACAGGCTAAATATAGTGATATGGGAATACCCAGATTTTTTAAACTGCCCGGGCACAAGCAATTTAGTTACACCCCCAGGTACTGGGACCCGGAAAAGGAGGAACGTGAGGAGCGAATCAGGCAAATCAAGCAGGAGATGGGTATTGAGGTACCGAACGATCCCAACCGCACCACCATCCGGCGGGGATCCTTTCGAGCCGCCAGTCAGAAAGCCAAAGTGAAAGCTAGCCGGACTTCAAATATCAGACTCCTGGTGATCCTGGCCGTTCTCCTAATTCTTGCATATCTTTTATTCTACAAATAGATGTCAGGAATTATCCACGTATTGAGTGATGTGGTGGCCAACCAGATCGCAGCAGGTGAAGTTATTCAACGTCCTGCCTCCGTGGTAAAGGAGTTGCTGGAAAATGCGGTGGATGCGGCCGCAAGCCATATCCGTGTATTTATTAAGGATGCAGGTAAAACTTCCATTCAGGTGATTGACGACGGAACCGGGATGTCTGACACTGATGCAGAACGTTGTTTTGAACGACATGCCACCTCCAAGATATCCAGGTCAGAAGATCTTTTCTCCATCTGCACCTGTGGATTCAGGGGGGAGGCACTGGCCTCCATGGCCGCTGTATCGGAAATCACCCTTAAAACCCGCCAGAAGAACAACGATCTGGGCATCCAGATCCGGATGGCCGGATCGAAAATAGAATCCAGGGAGCCTGTTCAGGCTCCTGTTGGCTCCAATTTCCAGATCAGAAACCTTTTCTTTAATATCCCCGCCCGCAGAAAATTTCTTAAAAGCGACCAGACGGAACTCCGGCATATCATCAACGAATTCAACCATGTGGCTCTAACCCATCCCGAGATCGAATTCTCTCTGGTTCACAACCAGTCCGAGATTTATCAGCTTCCAGCATCAAATCTGAGACAGCGTATCATCGGTATATTCGGAAAATCCGTAAACAGCACCCTCATACCCCTGGAAACGGAAACCACCCTGATCAAAATCAGCGGATTTATCGGGAAACCCGAACATGCCCGAAAAACCTATGGGGAACAGTTCTTTTTTGTCAACAACCGGTTTATCAGACATCCCTATTTCCATAAGGCAGTCATGCAGGGCTATGAACAGATTCTTGCGCCTGATCACATCCCTTCCTATTTCATCTATTTTACGGTGGACCCTTCCCGCATGGACGTGAATATCCATCCTTCCAAAACGGAAGTAAAATTCGAGGATGAACGCGACATCTGTAAGATACTCCTGGCTGCGGTGAAAAGATCCATCGGCAAAAATAACCTCTCCCCCTCACTGGACTTCGATACGGAAGGGGTCATCGATATTCCAGTACTCTCCAGCAACACTGAGATCAGGCCACCGTCCATAGAGACCGATCCCTCTTTCAATCCCTTTGCTGAAGAGGACAGCTATCAGCGGAAGAAATGGCCGACCCCATATCCTGATGAGCGATCGGAAGGATGGGAACAGCTGTTTGAGCCCGTACGGGAGGTCCCGGTGCACTCCAATAAAACGATGCAGGTCAAGAACAAATACATCCTTTCACCTGTTAAATCAGGGGTCATGCTGATCGATCAGCGAAGGGCCCATGAACGTATTCTTTTTGAACGAATGTTGTCAGCCCTGAACAATCAGCAACCTTTGGCACAGCAATCCCTGTTTCCTGAAACAATCACACTGAACGCTATGGATTACCAGGTTTTCCTGGAAGTGATGCAGGCTTTGGGACTGCTTGGATTTGATATACGTGATGCAGGAAACAACCGTGTTGAAGTGCATGGATTTCCTGCTGAAATGAACCCATCCGGGGCCGGTGAGATTATTGAACTGATGATAGAGCAATATAAAACCCTGCAGGGGCTGGATGACAGAAAACCAGCTGAACGGATAGCAAGGGCTGCAGCCAGGGCTTCGGCCATTCACTATGGCACCCCTTTAAAAGAACAGGAAATGCAGGAGTTGATCGACCAGTTATTTGCCTGCGAAAATCCCAATCATTCACCCTCCGGTAAACCCATTGTAAAAATCCTGAATCTGGAACAACTGGATTCATATTTCAAAGTATAAGCACATGAATCAATACTATAGCGGAAGATTTGGCAGTACACCCCCGGTTACCAAGAACCTGATTATCATCAATGTGGTGATGCTGATTGGCACCTTTCTTTTTCAACGCCTCAATGTGAACCTGGTCGGGGTCCTGGGCATGTTTTATTTCCAGTCTCCCTTCTTCCAACCCTGGCAGATTGTCACCCACATGTTTATGCATGGAGGGATTGCCCATATCTTCTTTAACATGTATGCGCTCTGGATCTTCGGTAAAACCCTGGAAAGTGTATGGGGAAGCAAACGCTTTCTGATCTACTACCTGATCACCGGACTGGGTGCCGCTTTTTTCCAGCAACTGGTCAACTACATTCAATTTGCTCCGGACATAGCCAGCCTGAAGGCTGCTTATTCCGTTGACCGGATAAATCATGCCCTTCTCAATGAGATCCTGCAACCGGGAAATCGCTTTTACACCATAGGAAGAGAGCTTATCCGGCCAACCGTTGGAGCTTCCGGTGCAGTGTACGGAGTGTTGCTGGCTTTTGGTATGCTTTTTCCCAACACGCCATTATTTATCATGTTCATACCTATACCCATCAAAGCCAAATGGCTGGTCATCGGATTCGGAGTATTGGAACTCGTCCTTGGGATCACGCAGAGCGGGGGGAATATTGCGCATTTTGCACACCTGGGTGGTATGATTTTTGGGTTCATCCTTATTAAATATTGGAACAGATTTACCAGAAATTTCTATTAACTACCTGATTGAATGAGTATTATCGACGAAATAAAAGAGTCCTTCCGCAAGGGAACCACCCTCCATAAATTGATTTATCTGAATCTCGGACTCTTCCTGCTCGTACAAATTGTCAGGATTGTACTCTATTTGTCAAACTCCTATGATCTTTTCCCGGAGTTCCTGGACTATTTGGCCGTACCTGCCAACCTGGATGTACTTGCCGGCGTCCCTGGACCCTTATTACCTATATGTTCCTGCATGTGGACTTCATCCACATCCTTTTTAATCTGCTCTGGCTATACTGGTTCGGCACCGTGTTTGTCCAGGAGCTCGGGTTGAAAAAACTGCTGAGCACCTACCTGATAGGTGGACTGGCCGGAGGGATCCTTTATGTGGTTTTCTACAACCTCTTCCATGTATTTCAGGATGCCAGGGACACTGCCATTGCACTTGGGGCTTCTGCTTCTATAATGGCTGTCGTGGTGGCAACGGCCACGTACCAGCCCGAACGACGCATGCATCTGATATTGATCGGGCCGGTAAAAATCGTATACATTGCCCTGGTCATGTTTATCTTAACTTCCCTGGTTGACTTTTCGGTGAACACAGGCGGAAAAATTGCACACATTGGCGGAGCACTGACCGGTTTTCTTTTCGCCTATTATTACCGCAGGGGAAAAGATCTTACCAGGGGATTTGACCGATTCATGGACAATGTGGCCACCTGGTTCAAACCCAGAAAGGACAGGATGAAAGTCACCTACAAGCGTTCCGCGGAACAGAAGCCACCATCGGACGATATAGAATATATGCGGCAAAAAGCGGAAGAACAGGAGGAGATCGACAGGATCCTGGAAAAAATCTCCAAGGGCGGTTATGACAGCCTTTCTTCAAAGGAAAAAGAGCTGCTCTTCAGAATGGGTAATAAGAAATAACCGTGGGGAAAATTACCGAAAGAGTCATACTGATCCTGAATCTTGTGGGGGTCCTGGCTATGTTGATCGCATACCTGGCCCCTTTGGTAAATCCCTCAAAAATGGTTCTCCCTGCCCTGTTTGGACTGACCTATCCCTATCTGCTGATGCTGCATCTGGCCTTTGTCTGTTACTGGCTGATCCGGTTGAAAAAAGAACTTCTTATTTCCCTGGGGGTAATCCTTTTAGGCTGGAATCATCTGAACAACCTGCTGCCATTGAATTTCCGGGCGTCGGAAATCCCTGTCAACACCTCACAGGATGACTATCTTAAAGTGCTGTCTTACAATGTAAGAGGTTTTAACATCTACCAGTGGAGTAAAGAACCCGAAGCTAAGAAGGAGATTTTCAATTTTATTGAAACACAGGATCCTCAACTGGTTTGCTTCCAGGAATACTATACCTCTTCCATAAGCGGGCAGACCCATATCGATATTTCCGGCCAGCTGAAAGATCTCCCACACAGTGCTGTCTATTATTCAGCCGACCACACCAACCAAAACGGATTCGGAATAGCAACGTTCAGCCAGTATCCAATTCTCAAGAAAAGCAGGATTCCGTTTAATTCCTCATTTAATGCGGCTATGTATACCGACATCCTGTTTCATTCCGATACGATCCGGATTTTTAATATCCATCTTCAATCCATCAGGCTTCAAAAAGATAACTACGCGTTTATGGATACAGCCCGGCTTGCATACAGTACAGAGCAAATGAACGAAATCCGGGCTATCGGTTCAAGGCTTAAGTCCGCTTTCACCTTGCGTGCAGAACAGGCTCAGGTAATTTCCCGATACATCAAGGAATCACCTTATCCGGTGATGGTTATGGGGGACTTTAATGATACACCCCTGTCCTATGCATACCGGAAAATAAAAAGAGGACTGGATGACGCATTCCGGAAATCAGGCCGGGGGTTTGGAAATACCTATGCGGGTGAACTGCCATCGTTCCGCATAGACTATATCCTGTATGGCCCTCCTTTGCTGTGTTCTGATTTCAAGCGGATTAAAACCGATTACTCGGACCATTATCCCATCTCCGCTACCCTATATCTGGGTAATCTTTCGCTTTCAGGTAAGTGAAGGGAATTCAGATTGAAAATAGTGCTGAAGAAGGAATCTTGGAAGATCGATGACCCTTCCCTGATACTGATCAATAATGCCTCCATCTGAGGTGCAAATGGCATCACTTTTCTCCACCTTAAGCATCTGATCCGGCGATTGAACCGTATGTGCATCTCCCTCAATCCCCATCTGTACCATGTCTTTGCATAGCTCGATAGAAAGGCGTCCGCTGTGAGAAACCGGTTCATCCAGGTAATGAATGTAGGTGGCTTCAGGCCACATTTGAAGCACCTCAAGCATCAGGTCGACCGATCGGGTAAACTGCGGTTTATTGATAATCCTGCCACGCATTTCTCCTGCATCACGCAACATGCCGTCGTTGCTGATAAACAGCGGCCTTCCCAACAGGTAATTGTTCACGGTGAAAAGCACATTATAGGTATCGATCAGAACAAGATCTCCTTTCTGGACACACCCTATTTTCTCGTGTCTTGAGAGAGCCGTTTTAGCCGGAACAACACCCCTGTAAAGAACCTGCCTCATTTCACGTGAAAGCATGAATTTATCTCCCACCAGTTTCAGTGCGGCCCGCTGAGGATATTCTCTGGAAATTATCCATAAATACTCCTCAGCTGCATGCAGAAACTGGTCGGGAAATGGATTGTTCATCTTTCAAATGTACGATAAAAGGCATTATAAAGCTGATTAACAGGCATGTAGAGTTATTAACAACTCCACTTGCATTCAAATTCTCAATTTATGTATTTTACGTACCTTTAATCAAAAAGAACTAAAAACCATTCATTATGAAGAATCTGATAGGAATCCTAGTACTTGGACTGATCCTCTCGTCCTGTAGTTTGTTCCAGAAGCCATCCATGACTCAAGCAGAGATTGATGATATGGTTGCTGAAAACAATGCGTTGAAAACACAGGTTGCTAACAATAAAGAGCTGGAAGACCAGCTTGCCATGGCCAGAATGCAGGCTGATGAAGCGATGCTTAAACTTGCCAATTGTGAAAATGCCAATAGTTCAAAGGTTCATATAATCGTCGGTGCCTTTAAGAATTCCACATACGCAAATAACTATTCTGCTACAATAAAAGGCCGGGGATATGATGGAAAGATCATTGCCGGACCCTATAATTTCAACCTGGTTACATCCGGCTCGTATGAATCTGTAAGAGCGGCACTTCAGGACCTGAGAGGCATACGGGATCAGGTCATTGAAGAAGCGTGGATCTACATCGAATAGGCAGGCGACACCTCCGGGTCAGGACCCGCTCATGATAAAGAGAGGCTGGAATTCAAAGCTCTTGAAATGCGGCCTTAAGCGTTCAGTATTGTAATGCTTTTTCACATCCACCAGTTTCTTCGAACTTGTCACCACATCCACTGGCGCATTGTCATATCGCCCATTCCGCAGTACCACCAGCCTCCCGTGGATTCCCTTTAATATCAGGTCCAGGGCCAGGTTTCCGTAGGCCATGGGCACAATGGAGTCAATGGCATCCGGGTCCCCTCCCCTTACGAGATAGCCCAGGTGCTGGTTGATAATATTTACAGGGATCCCATGGTTATACTTCGGCGATTCTCTTTTAATCATTTCCGAGACGGCGTCGCCAATCCCCCCCAATTTTGCATGGCCGTAAGCATCTTTCTCCCCGTTTTTGACCATCATCTGGTTCATACCCTTAAAGGTGGCCCCTTCCGACACAAGAACCACTGAATAATTGCTGGGATTCTGAAAACGGTCCTCCACAAGCAGTTCGGTGAGGTGAGAAATATCGAACTGATATTCGGGAATGACACAACGGTTCGCGGCCCCTGCCATGGTTGGGATCATGGCTGTAAACCCGGCATACCGTCCGAATACCTCGAGGACCAGGATCCGTTCATGGGAACCGGCCGAGGTCCGCAGGGTATTGGTCATGTTAATGGTACGAGTCACACAGGTACTGAAACCGATGCAGTAGTCGGTACCCGGTACGTCATTATCCATGGTCTTTGGAATGGCGATGATCTTAAATCCCTCCTGGTATAAGCGTACCCCGTAGCTGAGAGTATCATCCCCTCCGATGGGAATCAGATAATCAATACCCAGAAATTCGAGGTTTTTCAGTACTTCCGGCGTTAAATCGTTGATATTATCCTGATAGGTGTCTTTCAAATGCTTGGGCACGGCATCCTTCTTCATTCTGCTCGGATTCACCCGTGAGGTATGCAGAAAGGTTCCACCTGTGCGGCCCGCTTTGTTGACAATCTGCTCCGAAAGCATCATGAAATGTTCGCTGTTGTCGGCATTTTTGTCCCTGATGATCTCCGTAATGCCCGACCAGCCTTTTCGCAAACCAATAACCTGGTATCCTTCACGGAGTGCCCGAATGGTAACCGCACGTATGGCAGGATTCAATCCAGGCACGTCCCCTCCGCCTGTTAAAATACCAATGGTCCCTTTTTTTCCTTTGGCCTGTGCCATGTTTTTTCTTTTAAATGTAAAAGATTAATTTTTATAATACAACGGCAACAGAGGTACGAATCAGTCTTCCCAGTTCAGAATTTTCATAAAATCATAGTCTTCAGGATTCTTCACGTATTTCTTGGCAGCTCTGTAATCCTCCTTCGTAATATAGTGGAGGTTGTTCCTGAAGATGACCTGAACCGATTCTGACTCCATATTCACCAGACGCGGTTTCACTTTTCCGTCTTTATCTTCCACATCTTTCAGATAGAGTGGGGAAATATTGCCACCCCGGTCGATGGTGGCCATACAACCGGTTTCACCCCTTTCAAAAAGACTGTATACGCCCAGACCCAGGCGGGTAGCATAGGAA
>CAYRLP010000067.1:0-9519 GCA_964424935.1 uncultured Bacteroides sp. | reverse complement strand
ACTATACCCATGCCGTATTCCGGGGATGGTACGATTTCGGTGCCGGGAGTATTGCGGATATGGGACATTACAGCCTCTGGCCCCTCTTCCTCCAGTTCGGGATCAATACGGCACCGCTGAGTGCCAGGGCTCACGGGACCACTACCTGTGAGGTTGTAAATAACGTGAGCAGAGGGGTACGCAACAATGTGGCCTTCCCCTATTCCTGTATGGTTGAATTTGATTTTCCGCAGCAAGAAACGCTTCCTGCTTTTAAGCTGTACTGGTACGACGGCGGGATGAAACCCTTTGCACCTTCGGAACTGGGACAGGTTGAACTGCCCCGGGAGGGGATGATGTATGTGGGGGACGAGGGCAAGATCCTGGCCGGTTTCCGCGGGGAGAGTCCGAAAATAATCCCCGAGAAACGTATGGTGGAACTGACCGGTTCGGCGGATCCTCCCAGGGAGGAAACCAACCGTACCGACCGGGCCTGGATCGATGCCTTCAAGCAGGGAGTAGAATCGCCCGGCACCTTCCTGAAAACCGCTCCGGTCACGCAGACCATCCTGCTGGGTGGCGTGGCCCTGAGGGCCGGGAAACTGGTGGAATACGATCCGGAAAAGGTGGAGATCACCAATGAACCGGATGCCAATGAATACCTGACCCGGACTTACAGGGAAGGATGGGAAATGTAGAGCAGAGTATAGTTAAGACATGAAAAGAAGAACATTTATCGAGAAATCCATGGGAGCGGGAGCGGCCGGTGTGGTGGCTTCCTCCATGCTGGGTTCCTGTACCTCCCAGGGTGATGATGCAGAAACTTCCAAGGGGGAAGCAGAGATCATCCTGCCTGAAATGCCCACGAAGGATGATATCTCCATTGCCCAGTGGTCCCTGGTGGATGAGATCCGTCAGGGACTCTGGACCACCCTTGATTTCCCCAAGCTGGCCCGGGAGGAGTTTGATATCAACGGGATCGAGTTCGTGAATACCCTCTTCGAGGTCCCCCACATGAACTACCTGAACCAGCTGAAGCAGAATGCGGCCGATTACGGAGTAACCATGGTGCTGATCATGGTGGATGCGGAAGGGGATCCCTGTTCCCCCGAGGCAGGAGTGCGGACGCAGTATGCCATAAACCACCGTAAATGGATCGATGTGGCCCACTACCTGGGCTGCCATTCGATCCGGACCAACTGTCGCGGGGTAGAGGAGGCCACACCGGAGGAGAACCTGGCATGGGCTGTGGATTCCTACCAGCAGCTGCTGGAGTACGCCTCCCAGGCGGGGATCAATGTGGTGATCGAGAACCATGGCGGGGTCTCCAACGATCCGGCCTGGATGGAACAGCTTTTTAAAGAAGTGAATCATCCCCTGTTCGGAAGCTATCCCGACTGGCGCCGGCCGGGTCCCGATTTTGACAACCTGGCCTACCTGGAAAAGATGCTCCCCTACGCCAAGGGGATGTCTTACCGGAACCAGCCTACCGAGGAGTTGACGGGCCGGATGATCCGCATGTCCAAGACCATGGGCTACACCGGCTGGTACGGGATTGAATCCAGCGGAAGGGAGGCCATCCGCCAGGGCAAGGAGCTGCTTATCAAATACCTGGGCCTCTGAAAATACCTGGGCCTCTGAGCTTACCCGGACTGTGAGAGCGGTGAGGCTTAGAGATCCCAGTCCAGTCCGTAGGTATCGGAAATGTCCAGACGCGGCATGGGTCCGTCCAGGGGATGGAGGTCGCGCACGTACCAGTCGAGCCACTCGATTTGCCGGTTGAGCACATCGATCTGTCCCACCTGTTTCCGGTTCCCGTGCCCTTCTCCGGGATATTGCACCAGACGCACCGCCGGGTGATTATTCATCTTCATCCTGCGGTAGAGCTCCAGGCTCTGGGAGGGATGGACCCGCGTATCGGCCGCGCCGCCGTAGATCAGGGTGGCCGTTCTGCTCTGATGGGCCCAGTAGATCGGACTCCGCTCCAGGTCCAGCTCCCACTGTTCCTCCAGTTTTTTCCCGGAATGCACATAAAGCTCCTCATAGGGGATGTCGGTGGTTCCCCTTCTGCTGACCACATCGCTGATGCCCACAAACATGCATACGGCCTTTACATACCGCGTGTAGTAGGTCGCGAACCAGGCGGAGGCATACCCTCCGTAGGATCCTCCGGCCAGGCCCACCCGGTCCGGATCCGCCCCCTTTTCCCGTACCGCCCATTCGATCCCATCTGCAATATCGTCAAACTCCTTGCCAGCCGGATCCATAAATCCCTCCATGGCAAAATCGACCCCGTATCCCGTGCTGGCCCTGTAATTGAGATAGAGGACCAGGTAACCATTGCCTGCCATGACCTGACCGGGCGTGGAATACCGGCTCTTCCATCCGTTGGTTTCATGGGATTCCGGACCCCCATGCACGTAAACGATCAGGGGATAGCTTTTCCCCGCCTGATAGTCTACCGGATGGATCAGGATACCTTCGATCTCCTGACCGTCCCGGGCCTGGTAACTGATCACTTCCTGCCTGCCCAGGGCTTTCTCCTTCAGCCAGGGGTTCTGGTCGGAGAGCTTCATCGGTTCGGTTTTTCCGTCCCAGAGGTACAGGTTGCCCGGATCCGTCGGGGTGGAGCCGGAGAACACCACATGCCTGAAATAAGATGTATATTCCGGGGGATCAAAGATCACCCCGAGGCGGGATGCATTCAGGATCACTTCCCTGGATCCGCCGCCCAGGGGGGTCACGCTTAAGGTGGGATAGACCCCCTCCCCGGCGTAATAGAGCAGGTGTTTTTTGTCTTTCCAGTTGACCCAGCTGATATGCCCTTTGAAGTCCGCAGGTGTTAGGTTGTTAACCTCTCCGGAGGCAAGGTTGACCACATAAGCCTGGCTCACCTGCGAGTCATTGATGTTCAGTGCGGCAGCGTAGGCCAGCTGTCGGCCATCGGGACTGAAAGCATAGTTTCCCAGCTTCCCTTCGTTGCGGGAGACCTGTTGCATCTTCCCGGTCTGAAGGTCGATCAGGTAGATCTTCCGGAACATGTAGCGCTGATCGATAAGGTTGTCGGGCGACATGGAGGTGGCGATGCGGGTTCCCTGACGGTCAAATTCAAAATCCCAGGCGTGCCCCTCGTGGGTCAGCTCCCATACACCGATCTGCTTCCAGCTGTCATCGTACCAGGCCATCCGAAGGGTGCTGTTTTTCACGTTCTCTTCGTAAAATATAAAATCATACCCCCGTTCCTTAAGTTCCTTTTCACGTTCCGAGGGGGCTGCTCCGGTCAGGTAGGCAATGGCTTTTTTTCCGGGCTGCCACCTGAACTGGGTCACCCCTCCGGGTTCATTGGTTAAGCGGGTAAGATGCTCCCCGTTACGGGTCATGATCCAGACCTGAGCCGGGTTACCCTCCTCCGCATCAAGGAAACCTATGAACTTTCCGTCGGAACTGTACCGGGGAGAAGCAGCCCTGTCCCTTTCCCGGAACAGGGGGGTGGGGTCCCAGTCTGCCAGAGGGGTCCTGAAATACCGGACGACAGCGCTCCCCGGTTTGTCGTTGGGCCCCCGCGGGGTCGATACCGAATAGATCAGTTCCTGCTGGTCCGGGCTCAGGTGTACTGCGTGTATGGTAGCCAATCGCAGCAGTTCATCGGGACTCAGGGGTTCCTGGCTTTTTGCCCCCATGACATGGACCCACAGGATGCACAGGGCAGTGAACAGGTTCAGAAAATATTTCGGGATCATCGTTTCTCAGGTTTAAAGATGGTTCGTTATCAATTTAATACAGGAAGGTGACGTCGCCGGTCAGCTCCTCCTTGCTCCCGTCGGTATAGGTAATCCAGGCCTGGTAGATATACACCCCCTGGCCTGCCAGATGGGTTCCATCGATATAGCCGTCCCAGCCCACATAGATATTGTTGGATTCAAAGATCCTGTGTCCGGTCCTGGTCAGGATGATCAACCGCAGGGCCATGGCATTCTCCACATCCGGATGGAATACGGTATTATCTTCACTGCCAGGTGTCCAGTGTCCCCCGGTGGGACCGGATCCGTTCCACCGGAACGCATTGGGGAAGGTGCAGCTGCCCTCTGCTCCCAGTACGGACACCAGGTCCTCCCTGACCAGGGTGTCGGCACAGTCCTCGCTGCTCCATGCGTAGAGGGTGATGGTGTAGCTACCTGTTTCCATGTACTGGTGGACGGGACTCTCCTCCTCCGAGGTGGTTCCATCCCCGAAGTCCCACAGATAGCGGGTAGCACCCGTCGAAAGATTGTCAAATACAATCTCCTCTCCCAGTTTGCTGGTTTCCGTAATGTCGGGTTCAAACAGTGCCACAGGTTCCTCATATACGGTGACGGTCCGCACAGTGCTGTCGGTCCCGGTCACATTGGTGGCAAGCAGTTTCACACGGTATGCCTTGCTTGCGGTGAAAGTGTGCGTGGCAGTCTCCCCGCCGGAGCCCGTACCGTCGTCAAAATCCCAGTAATAGTTGTCAGCATAAAGGGTATGGTTCACAAAAGAAACCGTCAGGGGCGGACAACCCGAAATATCGGGTGAAAAATCAGCCACAGGTTTCGGCGGACGGATCTCTATCTCTTTTGCAACGCTGTCGCGGCAGTGGGACGAATAACCCAGCAGCCCGATTAAGTAGGTCCCCCAGCTGTCGAAGGTATGCTCGCCGGGATCCCTGTTGTAATCGTAGGTCCCATCACCGAAATCCCACCTGAAATCCCAGTTCCCGTTGCTGCTTGCATTGATCAGTGTAACGGTGGTCTCGGGATAGTACAGCAGCTGCGGGCTGACATGAAAGGCAACGTCGGGAGTCGGATAGATGGTGAGCTGATCCGAAACGGAATCCACGCATCCGAACTCAGTTTCCACGGTCAGTCCGGTTTCAAAAAGCAAAGCATCCACCTCTTCGCCGATGTCATAGGTATGGCTGCTCCAGTTGGTAGCTGTGGTTACCCCGCTGCCGTCTCCAAAATCCCAGGTATAGGTGGGATAACCTGCCTTGCCTCTGAACACCACATAAGCCGGGCTGCACGGACTTTCTATTTCAGCCTGGAAGGTCATGTCCGGCCAGGGGTGGACCTGTATAATCAGGGTGTCGTACACGTCATTCTCAAGGGTATTGTATTCCTGGTATTCGATCACTTTGTAGACGATATATTCATTGTACCCGAGCTGGTTGTTCAGGTACAGCTCAAAAATGCCCGACGGGAGGTTCACCAGGGTGTCTCTGGTTCCCCGGATCCCCACGATTAGATCGAAGCGGGAGGTGTCAATCTCCCCGGTGATCAGGATCTCGGCAACGGTCAGGTTGTCGGGGAGCTGACACCACTCCGCATCGCTGGTCAGGATCTCCGCAGAGGGCAGATCCTGACCAAACCCGGCCATGGACAGCAGACCGGGAAGCAATACAAGGAGCCTGAATAATCGTGTCACAAGGGCGTAAGGGTTTATAATCAGAAATCCAGGAAGTCCCACGAGCCGCGGAACGGCCTGCTGAGCATGCTGTTGGCATAGTCATCGCCGATAAAGCGCTCCCGGACAGGATCCCAGTGGAGACTCCGCTCCAGGGAACAGCCTATATTCACGATGTTGCAGAGAGAAGCGGTCCGGTGACCCGTTTCCACATCGGAAACCGGGCGCGATCTTGCCTTTATGGCATCGATCCAGTCCTGGTAGTGGTTATCGCTTCTGTAGAGTGGTACATCACCCTCCTTCAGCTCCAGGTCGACCAGTCCCGGGATATCGGAACGGTAAAAACCGCGGCTCACCTCAATCCATCCTTCCGAGCCAATGAATTGCACGGCATTGAATTCGCCCCAGTCTTTGTGGGTCATGACGATCCCGTTTTCATAGGTGATCCGCATGCCTCTCTTGGCTCTTTTCTCGGGAGGGGTAAATTCAACCGGACCGGAATTATCCATGCCCAGTGCCCACTGGGCTATATCAAACATATGGGCGCCCCAGTCAGTGATCTGTCCCCCGCCGAAACCACGGTAGGCCCTCCAGTTTGCCCAGTTGTTATCCTCGATGGGTGGAGCCAGCTCCGGGTTGTAATGCCTGAACAGTGAGGGTCCCACCCAGAGATCCCAGTTCAGGTAGTCCGGGACCGGGACCGCAGGAAGTTCACAGGCCATCACCGGATCCCCCACGCTCACATTGACCTCCTTGATCTCCCCGAGGTAGCCGTTGGAAACCATCTCGCTGGCATGCCTGAAGTTCCTCCAGGAGCGCTGCATGTTCCCCGTCTGGAAGACACGTTCGTATTTACGGGTGGCATTGACCATGGCTCGTCCCTCAGCTACGGTGAGCGCCATGGGTTTTTCACAATAAATGTCTTTCCCGGCTTTCGCCGCATCAATGGCGGCCATGGCGTGCCAGTGGTCAGGCATGGCGATGACCACCGCATCAATATCGGTCCGTTCGAGTAGTTCCCGGTAATTCTCGTAGGTATCCACAGCCTGGCTTCCTCCGCTGAGTTTCTTCGCATTGGCATTTTCCGCTTCCTTCTTGAAACGGTCCAGCTTAAGACGATCCACGTCACAGGCCGCCAGGACCATGGTCTCCGGACACTCGGCCAGCATCCTCAGCAGGTACATGTTCTGTTTTCCGACCCCGATATAGCCCAGGTTTATTCTATCACTGGGTTGGATCGGATTTTTGGTGTCCCTGCCCATGATCCGACCCGGAACAACTGTAAATGCGCCGGTGGCAAGCGCTGTTTTTCCAATAAAATTTCTTCTGTCCATAAGATGTTCGTTTTAGTTAGCCTAAACAATCTATAAAAAAAATAGCAGATGGATCCTGATTTTCGGTGGAAGTAAGGGATTCAGTAAAGGTTTTTCCCGTCCAGTTCCATCCACTCGTCCATCAGGTTTTCCATTTCCGGTATGGTCAGCCGGGAGGTATGAATCTCCCTTTTACCCGGATCCAGGGCCAGTTCCCTGTAAAGATGATGGTCCATGAAGCCCAGTTTTTCCACATCCCTGCGGTTGTTGCAGAAGTAAAGGGACCGTATCCCGGCCCAGTACATGGCCGCCAGGCACATAGGGCAGGGCTCGAAGTTGGAATAGAGGACGGCTCCGGTCAGATGCGGATCCTTCAGCTTCCTGCAGGCACTCCGTATGGCATTGACCTCGGCGTGGGCAGTGGGATCTTTGGAAAGAAGGACAGTGTTGTGCCCCCTTCCGATGATCTTTCCGTTAAGGGTGATAATGGCGCCGAAAGGTCCGCCCTCGCCTGTCCGCATTCCATGAAAGGCCTCATCAATGGCCATTTTCATGAACCTTTGGTGATCCGCTTTTTGTTGCATAAACATAAATGTAGTAAATGTAAATTTAAGTACATTGCAGGAGATCCATCAAATCCCAACGAATCGCCTTTCCCATGAAATTCTGTTATTTTTAAGTTTTACTCCGATCATGCGTGTATTTATCCTGAGTACGGGTAGAAGTGGCTCACTCTCCTTTGCCAGGGCCTGCGGGGAGATAAGCAACTATACCGTCGGGCACGAGAGCAGGTCCCGCCGGCTGGGTGAGGCCCGGTTAGATTACCCCGACGGTCATATCGAAGCGGATAACCGGCTTGCTTGGTTCACCGGGGCCCTGGATCGCCGGTTTGGAAACGAGGCTTTCTATGTGCACCTGATCAGGGAGCGTAAGGAGGTCGTGGAGAGTTACAACCGGAGATGGGTCCGCTACGGCAGCCTGATCCGGGCCTACTGTGAGGGGATCCACCAGATTACCATCCATACCCTTGATCCTGAGCGCCGGCTGGAGGTGGTGGAAGATTTCTACGACCGGGTGAATGAAAATATCAGCCTGTTCCTGAAGGACAAGGAGAAGGTGCTCACCATGCACCTGGAGCAGATCCAGGAGGAGTTTCCGCGTTTCTGGGATGCAATCGGGGCGGAAGGGGACCTGGACAGGGCACTCGGAATCCTTGAGACCAGGCACAACCGTTCCAAAACGGGTCCTTTCAAGCAGTTCAAGCACGAAGCAAAATACCAGCTCATGCGATTCTGGAGGCGTATTTTTTGATAATCCTGCCGATGTTCCTAAATTGCGGTATACCCTGAAACCACCCGAATCCAAGATGGCTGTACTGAAGAGCATTAATCCATATGATCCTTCCCGAATCGTTAATTATCCACAACTGTCAGATATGAATCTGGCCATTCGCCTTGGACGGGCCCAGGCGGTCTTTGCATCTTACCGGCAAAGCTCTTTTGAGGAGCGGGCCGCAAAGATGAACCGTGCTGCCGGATTGCTTCGTGAGAGAAGCAGGGAGTATGCGGAGGTCATTACCCGGGAAATGGGAAAGCCCGTTACGGAAGCTTCGGCCGAGGTAAAAAAGTGTGCCTGGGTATGTGAGTATTATGCGGAACATGCGTCCCGGTTTCTGGCAGAGAAGGTGGTGGAAACCGAAGCAGAGGAGAGCCGGGTGATCTTTGAGCCGCTGGGACCGGTTCTGGCGGTTATGCCCTGGAATTTTCCCTTCTGGCAGGTTTTTCGTTTTGCAGCCCCTGCACTGATGGCCGGAAACACCGTGCTTCTGAAACATGCCTCCAATGTGCAGGGATGTGCCGGGACCATCGAAGAGATTTTCTCTGAGGCCGGATTTGAGGAGGGCGTGTTTCAGAACCTGGCCATCAGTTCGGACCGGGTCGCAGGTGTAATTGCCAGCGAGTACGTCCGGGCCGTGAGCCTGACCGGGAGTGAAGAGGCCGGAATGGCGGTGGCAACCGAGGCGGGACGGCACCTTAAAAAATGCGTGCTGGAATTGGGAGGCAGCAATGCCTTCGTGGTCCTGAATGATGCCAACAGGGAACTGGCACTCAATGTGGCTATCCCGGCCAGAATGCAGAATGGCGGACAGAGTTGTATCGCTGCCAAACGGTTTATCCTGGAATCATGGATCGCCGAGGACTTCATTCCCCTGCTGGTAAAACGGGTAAAGGATCTGGTCCTGGGAGACCCCATGGTCGAGGCCACCCAGGTGGGTCCCCTGGTTTCGGTGAAACAGGCCAAAGAGGTGGAGGAACAGGTTCGCAGCTCCGTGGAGATGGGCGCCAGTCTCCTTGCAGGGGGAACTCGCAACGGGGCCTTCTTTGAGCCGACGGTCCTGTCTGGTGTCACCCCGGAGATGCCCGTCTTTTGCGAGGAGGTTTTCGGGCCTGTCTTTGCTGTGATGGAGGCGAATTCGCCGGAACATGCACTGGAGCTCTCCAACCAGTCGAAGTTCGGACTCGGGATGCAGCTCTTTTCTGATTCGGAGCGTTCCGCGGAGCTGTTTATCCACGGGGCGGAGGAAGGAGCCGTTTTTGTGAACGCCATGGTGAAATCGGATCCCAGGCTCCCCTTTGGCGGGGTGAAGAAATCGGGATACGGGCGCGAACTATCGGAAGAGGGGATCCGTGAATTTGTGAATATTATAACCTTCTGGATCGACTGATCCGGATAATTCAATCTATCAGATATGAAAAAAGTATTTATTGCGGTGGCCGTAATCTTCTCCTTTAAAGGAGTGATGGCC
>CAYRLP010000066.1:3663-9546 GCA_964424935.1 uncultured Bacteroides sp. | reverse complement strand
CAGCTGTGCCTTGGCCTCCTCGGCTGAAAAACCGGAAATGGTTTCCAGTTGCTCCACCTGTATCCGGTGGGCCCGTTCTAATTCATCCTTTTTCTTCTCAATAATCTCAAGCTGAACATTGAGATTCTCACGAATGGTTTCGGTTTCGTTTTTATTCCTTTGTAATTCCTCAAATTTTTGATTCACAGAGAACTCCTTCTGCTTTACTTCTGTCTCTCTCTGGTTCAGCTTTCCGTTTTTCTCATTAATGAGCTTTTCGTGTTCTTCCTTCAGCTGAAGAAATTTCTCCTTGGCCTGCAGTATCTTCTGTTGCTTGATCATCTCCGCTTCACTCTGCGCCTCTTTCAGCAGGTTATTGCTCTTTCCCCTGGCTACTCTGTTCACCACGAAAATGGTGACCCCCGCACCCACCAGAAGCGAAGCTCCTCCTATTACAAGATACATGACCATAGATGACTGCAGCACTACCAAATGCATTAACAGTTCCATAGGTTGTACATTTTAGAAAATAAAAAACCCGCATATTTCCTCAAACTTTTATAAAACCCCAAAAAACATGGGTGGAACTGCCAGATCCTATCAAGCGTCCAATGACCGAATTCTTCAGTATCCCGGCGAACCGGGATTTTGGCCTGCTTTTTAAAACCCGAGCTTTGCTCCAATATGATAAATGTTGAGTTCCAAAAATATTTGAAGAAACAATGCGGGCAAACTCGTTAATATGTCTAAGAACGCTATTACTCTTCTTTCAGTAATTCATCCAACTCACTATTTATACTCGCCAACTCCTCATCCAAAGATACAACATTTTGTTGTTGTTCACAATCGATCAGGCTGATCACATACTGCAAAGCCGCCATGGCCATAAAATCCTGCGTATCCTTATCGGTATATCTCTGTTTATACTGCAGAACCCTGTCATTAATCAACCTGGCCGCTTTCCTGATCTTCTCCTCTTCCTGTCGCTTTATCTTCAGGGGATAAAAACGTTCAGCGATCTGAACCTTTATGGATAGCATATCGTCCGTCATCCCCTTATTATCTGTTTAAAAGAGCAATACACTTGTCAATTTCCCGCACAATTCTGCTAATCTGTAACCTGGCATCCTGTGATCCTTCACCGTCCGCCATGATTCCCTTCACCAGCGCTAATTTCTGGTTTTCCTGTTCCAACTCCTCAATAAGCAACTGTTTTTGCTGAACCGTTTTCTGAAGATCTTCGTATCGCTGTTTCAACCGGAGGTTTTCTTCCTGTTGTGCTTTCAACCGGACCTTTACCGATTGGATTTTCTGTCTGATACCTTCAAATATTTCAACCTGTTCAGCACTCATTTAACAGAGATATAATACAAATATAGAATTATTTTAATCCGTTTAAAACTTTCATTTCTCAAACATACCGGGCTTAAAAATAAAACCATAGTTTTGAGCTTTTAACTGCAACAAGGAACAATGTTGAGAACTTTCAGCCTGCTTATATTACAATTTCTCGTTCTTCAGAGTTATGGACAGGCGGATATGGGTTATCGCCCTCCCCTGGATATCCCCATGTACCTTTCTTCAAATTTCGGAGAAATCAGAATTGACCATTTTCATTCGGGTATCGACATTAAGACCCAGGGAGTCACGGGCCACCGTGTGTATGCCATTGATCGGGGATATGTATCGAGGATCAAGGTACAGGCCAACGGATATGGAAATTCCATCTATGTCGCTCACCCCGACGGTCACACCTCCCAGTACGGGCACCTGGACCGGTACCGGGAAGATATTGCAGCTTTTGTGAAGCGGATGCAGTATAAATTGCAGTCTCATCAGGTGGACCTCTAC
Organism: uncultured Bacteroides sp.; assembly: GCA_964424935.1. GTDB lineage: Bacteria > Bacteroidota > Bacteroidia > Bacteroidales. The sequence goes on along the minus strand of CAYRLP010000066.1, from coordinate 7,716 downwards.
CTGGATAAAGATGCCTTTCCATTGGAAAAGGGGGATCTCCTGGCCTATTCGGGCAACACAGGCGGTTCCACGGGACCACATCTGCATTTTGAAATAAGGACGACTGCGGACCAGCATCCCACCAATGTCCTTAATTATGGCTTCGATATTGAGGACCGGATCGCCCCCAGGTTCCTTTCCATTTTTCTGTATCCCATGGACCACCTGAGTTCTGTCAACGGAAAACCGGAACGGTTCTCCACCCGCGTCGTCATGGATCATGGGATCTATACCATTCCTTACGGTACCTCCATAAGTGGCTCCGGAACCCTGGGAATCAGCGTGCAGGTATTTGATTACCTGGACGGGGCTTCAAACCGGTGTGGTATCCATACCCTGGAAATGTATGTGAACGATACGCTTTCCTACAGCCATGTAATGGATGAATTTTCCTTCTCCGAAACCAGGTATATCAATGCCCATGTCGACTATGAGGAACTTATCCGGTCCTCCGTCAAGGCACACCGCCTTCACCGCCTGCCCAATGACAGGCTGAGTATCTACTCCCATGAAGCGGAGAACGGGGCACTGCAGATCCGCGAAGGTGGAAAATATGCCATCCGGGTCATCGCCACAGACGTGGCGGGAAACCTGGCAACACTTGAATTCACCCTGAGGGGCGAGGAAGCCGTAGCGGACTCTGCCAGTTTAAATCCCGGGAATGCGATCCATATGAAATATAACCAGGTGAACCGCTTTGAGCAGGGCCCCGTACGGATGGTACTGCCCCGTTATGCACTCTACCAGGATATGGATTTCTCCTTTGATGTATCTGATCCGGTCGCAGGTTCTCTCACACCCATCTACCGGATAGGCAGCCGGGAGGTTCCGGTACACGTTCCCTACACGCTTTCCATCAGAAGCCCGGACATGAAACCTTCCCTATACAGCAAGCTGCTGCTTATCACCCTCAATGAGGATGGGGAAATGGAATCTGCAGGAGGTGCCTACCAGCAGGGTGCGGTGGTTGGAGAACTCAGCAATTTCGGTGACTTTGCCGTAGGCCTGGACACCCTGGCCCCGGAAATAATCCCCCTGGAGGGAAAGCGCACAGACTTTACAGGCAGACAGATGCTGCGTTTCACCATCCGGGATGAATTATCGGGAATCGATACCTACGAAGGGTACATAGATGACCAGTGGGCCCTGTTTGAATATGACCCGAAAAATGATCTGCTTCTGTACCGGTTTGACAGGGAACGCCTGACCCAGGATGCGGATCATGAACTGGAACTCTATGTATCTGATGAAAAGGGGAATGTGAACCTGTACCAGACCACTTTCAAATGGTAACTTTCATTCCATGAAAGAGATGTACCGGGTTACCGGCGTGATGTCCGGATCATCCATGGATGGTGTGGATCTGGCCTGCTGCGACCTGGTTCAGGAAAAGGGAAACTGGAGCTACAAATTCCTGGCGGCCGGGACCTTTCCCTATACCCCGGAACTTCAGTCGAAACTGGAAAAGGCCTGCCACTGGAACATGGATGAGATTCATAAACTGGACCTGGAACTGGGAACCTTCTATGGCCAGCTGCTTAACCGGTTCCATAAGAAGGAGAAACTGAAACCCGATTACATTGCATCGCACGGTCATACCATCCTTCACGACCCTGCAAGGGGGATTACGTTTCAGGCAGGGAACGGAAAGATCATGGCCGGGAGGACCGGAATCACCGTGATCAATGATTTCAGGAAAGAGGACGTGGCGCAGGGGGGACAGGGTGCCCCCCTGGTACCGCTGGGCGACAGATTGCTGTTTCCCGCTTACGATGGATGCCTTAACCTGGGTGGATTTGCCAACATCTCCTTTGATAATCCCGGGGGCCTTCGAGTAGCCTATGATCTGTGTCCGGCCAATATGGCACTGAACCGGGTGGCTTCCCTGAAGGGGAAAGCCTATGACCGGAACGGGGAAATGGGCCGAAGGGGTACAATCAGAAGGGATCTGCTGGAACAATTGAATCAACTGGAGTTTTACAGGCTCAGGGGCCCGAAATCGCTGGGCAGGGAGTGGTTCCTGGAACAGTTCCTTCCTGTGATCGAAGGGAGCGGGCTCGCTGCTGAAGACCTGATGTCTACCGTACAGGAGCACATTGCCCTCCAGATTTCAAGGGGGATCAATGAAGCCGGTATCCGCTCCGTACTGATTACAGGGGGAGGAGCCCTGAACCGGAGCCTGCTGCAAAGAATAAGATCGCATACGGAGGCTACCCTGGAGATCCCGGAAGAGGAGTTGGTACACTATAAAGAAGCACTTATCTTTGCACTTCTGGGAATCCTGAGGATCCGGGGAGAAATCAACTGCCTTGCCAGTGTAACAGGTGGACGGAAGGATCTTTCTGCAGGAACCATTCATAAAATCTAAACATATTCAGATGTACAATTTTATCGCTTTCAATCCAGTAAAACTCCACTTCGGGAAACAGGTAGTCAAAGATCTCGGAGCTGCTGCAGCTGCTCTTGGGAAGAAAGCCCTCCTGGTCTATGGCGGCGGATCGGTACTCCGGAACGGGAGTCACCGGGATACCCTGAAGCAGTTGACATCGCACGGGATCCAGGTTACTGAATTCAATGGCATCAAGCCAAATCCAAGAGTGGAGGAAGTGATGGATGCGGCCCGTGTCGGGATACAGGCAGAAGTGGATATGGTATTGGCCGTTGGTGGAGGGAGCGTGATTGACTCCGCAAAAATCATAGCCATTTGCATTGCCGATTCATGCGACGCATGGGAGGTCATGTCCGGGAAACACGAAACACAGGGGGCCAAACCCCTGATAGCAGTACTTACCCTGGCAGCCACCGGGACCGAAATGAATCCGGTCGCTGTTCTGCAGAACGAAGAGACCATGGAGAAGATCGGGTATCGGAACGAGCTGATTTATCCGGTTCACTCCTTCCTGGATCCCACGTACACCCTGAGCGTACCGGCAAATTATACTGCATACGGGATCGTGGATCTGGTTGCACACTCCCTTGAAGCATGGTTCGGTTACGGGGAAGCCACCCTGTCGGACCGGTTCGTCATCTCCATTATCCAGGAAGCCATACAATATGGTCCGGCCCTGATGAAGGATCTTGGAAACTATGACCTCCGGGCCAAAATCATGTGGGCAGCAACCAATGCGCTGAACAATACAACCATCTACGGGAGGGTTTCGGGCGACTGGGGTGTTCACGCCCTGGGACATGTACTTTCTTTTCTGTTTGACACTGCTCATGGTGCCACCCTTTCCATTATCTATCCGGCCTGGATGCAGGTGCTGAAAGAAAGAGCGGGAGAACGGATCAGCCAGCTGGGCCAGGAACTTTTCGGCTCAGGCGATGTGGAAAATACCATTCAGTCCCTGAAGTCGTATTTTGAATTGCTTGGAAGTCCTACCAGCTGTCAGGATGCCGGCATCGAAGCAACAAGTAAAAAGGAGATCCTGAATCTAATGAACCGGAACCGGGCGGAGGGAACTCATCATAAATTATCGGATCAGGATAGAGAAGAACTGCTTCAGTATATCTTCTAAAAAGAAAAGGGTCCGATCTGGCGATGGACCCTTTTCTACAACACTAACTAAAACTACCAACTAAACTATTAACTAAACTACCTTAGAAGTATATACTATTGCGCAAATAGTATGCCACAAAGTTATATACAAGCAAAGGACCCTGCAAACATTTCTGGATTAAATTTTGGTTAAGAAAGCATTTTTTAACATTATTTCGCATTACACCCTGTTTTATCAGGGGGTCATGATGGCTATTTTAGATTTATATGACATTAAACCTTTGTAAAATAGGGGGTATAAAGAATAATATGCATAATAGACTTTACTGACCCCTGCATTATTATATGTAAATTATGTTATAGGATAGGATCAGTTGGTAGATTGAGGGAAAAATGAAATCTTGCAGCCGCATTCTTCCGCAGGTTCGCTTGCGAAGATCTGTTATCATATCAAAACAATATAACTCATGAAAAATGTGATTCGACTATTGATTCCGGCTTTCGCTCTGTGGAGC
>CAYRLP010000066.1:0-3653 GCA_964424935.1 uncultured Bacteroides sp. | reverse complement strand
CTTCCATGATTACATACGCTGCAGATTCCCACGTATTGTATGGGGAACTCTATTTCAGACCGGCTGCCAACTATCCCCCGGGAACCATGCTGGATGTTTATGAATGGGATACCAACAGATTTCTGGGCAGGATTCCCCAGCTATCCCATACCTTCTCCGTGGTTGGAAATATGAACGAACACCAGGTTGCCATCGGTGAAACGACTTTCGGAGGAAGAAGGGAGCTGCGTGACACCACCGGGATCGTCGATTACGGGAGCCTGATGTATATTACACTGCAGAGGGCAAGAACCGCCAGGGAGGCCATCAACATTATGGGAGAGCTGGTGGAAAAGTATGGCTACCACAGCTCCGGAGAATCCTTTTCCATTGCGGACCCGAATGAAGTCTGGATCATGGAAATGATTGGAAAAGGGACGAACATGGTGACGGAAGATGGCCGGACCTACAACAAGGACAAAGGCGCTGTATGGGTGGCAGTACGGATCCCGGACGGCTACGTTTCCGGGCATGCCAACCAGGCCAGGATCCAGCAGTTTCCGCTGGACGATCCCGAAAACTGTCTCTACGCCCCGGATGTCATTTCCTTTGCACGGGAGAAAGGGTATTACGAAGGTTCAGATGAAGCGTTCAGTTTTTCAGACACCTATGCACCGGTTGACTTTTCAGGAGCCAGGTTCTGTGACATCCGGGTATGGTCCTTTTTCAAGGATATCAATGCGGATATGCAGCAATACTTTGATTATGTCAAAGGGGAAGACCTGGAAAACCGGATGCCCCTGTATATCAAGCCCAACAGGAAACTTTCCAACAAAGACCTGATGAACTTCATGAGGGACCACCTGGAGGGAACCGAGCTGGACATGACCAAAGATGCAGGAGCAGGGCCTTTCGGACTCCCCTATCGCTGGCGGCCCCTTACCTGGGAGTATGACGGAAAGATGTATGTGAATGAGCGCGCCACGGCCACGCAGCAGACCGGATTCTCCTTCGTGGCAGAATGCAGGCCCATCAAACCGGACTGGCTGGGAGGCATACTCTGGTTCGGTATCGATGATGCCGCCGCGACCACCTATGTCCCCATGTACTGCGGGATGACCCGGGTACCGGAATCCTACGCGGTTGGAAACGGGGACCTGCTCACCTATTCGGAAACATCCGCTTTCTGGGCCTTCAACTTTGTATCTAATTTCAGCTACCTGCGATACAACATCATGATTAAGGATGTCCGGAAAGTGCAGACAGAACTGGAAGGAAAATTTATCACAGAGGTTGCTGCCATGGATGCAGCGGCGGAAGTGCTGAATGAAACCAATCCCGATCTGGCCAGGGAATTTATTACCAACTATTCCGTGAATATGGGCAATTATACGGTCCAGCGGTACAAGGAGCTGGGACAGTTCCTGCTGGTAAAGTATATAGACGGAAATATTAAGAAAGAAGAAAACGGACAGTTTCTGCGCACCAAGGAGGGCTATCCGATGGGCCCGGACCAGCCGGGATATTCGGAGCAATGGAAAGAGATCGTAGTGAAAGATACAGGCAAGAAACTGAGGGCCCCTGATACGGGCGGCCATTAAGGAGAATGACTGTTAATAAAACGGCTCAACTATTGTTTTAAACTGGAATTTTTTTGTACTTTTGCGACCTGTAAAATTGAGGCGTCCAAAAAAATAAAGTATATAATCATGGATTTAATGAAGGTTGTTGATCAGGAATACGCGATGGAGAGAGAAATTCCCAATTTTCGCGCCGGTGATACCATCACGGTTCACTACAAGATCAAAGAAGGCAACAAAGAGCGTATTCAGCAGTTCAGGGGCGTCGTGCTCCAGCGGCGCGGTAAAGCTCACACTGAAACTTTCACGGTTCGCAAGATGTCTGGAAATATCGGGGTGGAGCGGATTTTTCCTACGGCCTCGCCGTTCATTGATAAAATAGAGATCAACAAGCATGGACGGGTCCGCAGGGCACGTATCTTCTACTTCCGTGATCTGACCGGTAAGAAAGCCCGGATCAAAGAAAAGAAATTCTAAGTATATAGCAGAAGAATCAGAAGGCTGTTTCGTGAGAGACAGCCTTTTTTTTGCTATGCCACGCGGCGTGAAAATTCCCCTGCAGTATAATGCTCTATCAGATCTTTCCGGCCTCCTCCCTTGCTTTTTGAATCAGTTCAGCAGCCTTCACTTCTGCTTCGCTGACCAGCTTTTCTGATTGCTGTTCGGCCTGCTTCTTTAACTCATTGGCTGCGGTTCGCGCGGCGACTTGCTTCAGCGGATTGCTACCCGCATCCTTGACCAGCTGCTCCCCCTGCTTCTCTGCTTCCTGCACGAGAGCTTCACCTGCCTTCCGGGCCTCCTCCACCAGCCGGGCTGCTTCTGCTTCTGCATCCGCAATGATCTTTTCGGCTTCGGCCGATGCTTCCTCTCTTATATCCGCTTCAACCTCCTCGACTTCCCGGGTAATCCGTTCCTCCACGGCAGTGATTACCTGCTCCCCTGAAGATTTAAGGTTACCACTCAGATCGGTGGCCACCTTTGGATGGTTGAAGGTACCGGTAATCCGTGCCACGACATTCAGATAGTCCGAGGCAGGGATTTGAATTCCTGCGCCTGCCGCCAGGGTGGTCAGACCCTGCATCAGTTCATTGGCTCCTGTACCCAGGTCCGATTTTGCGATCCGCATATCCAGTTTGTAATCCATGGTCAGATCGATTCCATGGGAACCGGAAACGGTCATCCTGGAATCCTCCACAGACATGTCAAAGGGATCCAGGATAATCCTTCCTTCACGCATGGTAAAACCCACGTTTACCTCATCGGGTGCCATATTGCTGAATTTCTCATTATTCAGAAGCTCGTTCATGGGAACAAATTCGTTCATGTTATAGAACTGAAGGCCCCGGGTCCTTACCCGGCCCGAAGCATCTATGGATTCATAGAGCGGAGCAAGGGATTGATCCAGCAGGGAATGGTAGCTCATTGCAATATTTGCTTTACCCCGGCAGTATTTAGCCATGGGAAGCAGCTTTTCCACGGAAACGAAAGTTTCATATGCGGAGGGAATATCCACTCCCTCCAGGTCCAGGGTCACATCCGCCTCCGTAAAATCACCCCGGGTATCGACCCATCCCCTGGTATTCACCACACCTTCAATAACCTCCATCCGCAGCTGTTCAAGACCTGCTACACCTCCCAGCATCCGCATGGATCCTTCCAGGTTCTCCACGACAATCTTTTCATACATTATCCGCTCCATATCCAGGGACAGGGCCAGATCCATATTTTCAGGGATCTTTATGCGTGCTGGCTGGGCAAGGGAATCGGGTCTTACAGGTTCAATGGTATCCGTTTCCGCCACGGGTTCCGGACCTTCATCCGCCTCTTCCACGGCCAGCAGTTCATTGACATCCAGCAGACTCGATTCAACGTTCAATTGGCCCGAAAGGGTCTGTCCGTCAAATACATAGGGAATGAAATTCTGCAGGTCACCGGACATATGAAGGTCCGATGATCCCAGATATGCATCCAGGGAGCTCAATTCAACCCTTCTGGGATTAAACTGCATATCCAGGCTCCTGAGGGATACCGGCACCGGGAGTTCCGGGGATTCAAACTCCACCCCTTCCATTCGGAGGATCCCTTCCAAATCCA
>CAYRLP010000065.1:0-9604 GCA_964424935.1 uncultured Bacteroides sp. | reverse complement strand
TGCTAAAACTGTAAACGGGCATGAGGCCGGCTGCCACAAATTGATGGGCCCTGTAATGTTCCATAAAGAGTCCTTTTGTAATGATATTGGGCTGAAAAACCGGTGCTTCTATAATGGTTGAATAATAATTGCTTAGTAAAGGCTTGAATGTGGCCTGAGCCCTGAAATAATATCCCAGGTTAAACGAACCTGCTATGGGAACATAACCACAATTCTCCACGCGGGCCGCAAACCAGTAATAAGTCTTACGCTGGTTAATCTCTTCCTGGCTCGTGGAACCCGGCATATAGGATTCCAGCCCGTATCCGGCCCGTATGGAATAAAGCTGCCGGGTTCCTTCTGTGGCAAACTGCTTATTATTCAGGGTGTTCCTTTCGCCGGCCGCATAGAAGGAGACTTTATTTACATTCGAAACTTCTGAGGTGTCCGTGGAGGTAAAATCCCTGGTCATATAATAGACCTCTTTGTTACGGCCGATGCCCAATCCTCCTTTTATAACACCATTGACCTGAAACGGTATCCCCACATCAAACCTGAAATTGATCTCATCCTCCTTAATATAAGAGGGTTTAAGATCCTCAAAGAAGGAATTTGAATGAAAGTTATTGTACCTAAATCCGTTGTAACTGAAATTACCCTGGAAGAAAAGGGGAATTCTTGCAGGATAATCGAACCTGAACCCCAGATTTGCGCCGTTATAAAAGCGTCCAAATTGAACACTGCCTTTTAAATGGGTGCTGAGCTCGGAAATCTGCCGGTAGCTAAAGCCCAGATAGGTTTGCGCCATACCGGTGGTTGAAAAATACAGACCGAACATACCTTCCAGCGGGGTTTGTGGAACCACTCTCAAATTCATCGTGAACAGGCTGTCTTCCTTATTGTATATGGCTCTAGGATATAGATAGAAGAGGCTTTTATCATGGGCAAGCTTAAGGTATTCCCTTTTCATTTCCCTGACATCCAGTATGGAATCCGAATGACGAATGGAGTGTTCCACATAATTTTTCTGGTCCGCATTTAAACCTTCAAATTCAAATTTGTTGAAACGCAGCTCGGGAAAGGTTTTTCGATATGCTTCTCTCCTGCGGGAAATAACGGAAGTATCTTCTGCCTCTCTGGAAACCAGCAATTTGATGCTGTCCATTTTTGCAAGCGTGGTTTGATAGCCCACTTCTACGAATTCATCCAGCTTGTCGAATGAAAGGAGTGATTCTTCCTTAAAATCCATGTCCAGAAGGATGCCTATTTCCGGATCAATCTCATACCGGGCCGGTTTCATCACAATATTCTCGATCTGTCCAAGGATATCAAATTCATCCGGGGGTTTGTTTCCCATTGCTGCCTTGCTGCCAATGATCACGTCGGGTTGAAATTGCTCCTGAACATGCTGAACCGGGAAATTATTATAGATTCCCCCATCATACATGATGTTTCCATCCATCACTATAGGACGGAAATAAAGAGGAACGGTCATGGATGCCCTGACGGCCTGGGCCAGGTCCCCCTTCCTGAACACGACCTCTTTGCTGTTGCTTATGTCCACCGCATTGCATAAAAAAGGGACAAAAAGGCTGTCGAAATCGTAACCGGCCGCCGCGCTGGCCCTGGAAAATATTTCCATAAAAGCAAAATCCATCAGCTGGTTTGGAATGACACTCAGGGGAAGTCTTGTTTTGGGAACCGTATCTTTCAAATCAATTCCCACATTGAAAATATCCGGGGCCGCTTCTTCGGCTTTGAAATAATACCTGTACTCTTCTTCCAGTTCTCCGCTTATCCAGTAGCTGAACTCCCTGGACCGGATAATTTCTATAATCTCATCCGTACTCAGGCCAATGGCATAGCAACCTCCAACAATGGCACCCATGGAAGTGCCCCCGATATAGTCTATTGGAATCCTGTTTTGTTCCAGCGCCTTGAGCACCCCGATATGCGCCAATCCTTTGGATCCGCCCCCGCTTAATACCAGTCCGACTGTTTGACCCCATGCAAAATAGGGCAACAACGCAATCACACAGTGAATAAAGCGCTTTTTCATCATTCGTTCTATCTTTGCATAGTCATTCTATATTAAATGTACATCAATTATGTTGAAGAGTCATCTGATTGCAGTTTTAGTTTATATTATGTTTTCTCTAGCTTTTATTTCCCTTCCTGGCACAGCACAGGGATTGGAAAAGGAGCGGCTGATTAAAATAGAGACCAGCAAGGGAGATTTGGTCATCAAACTATATAATGAAACCCCTGCTCACCGCGACAACATGATCAAGCTGATCCAGGAAGGATTTTACAAAGACCAATTATTCCACCGGGTGATCAACGGATTCATGATCCAGGGAGGTGATCCGCATTCAACCGGTGCTGAAAAAGGTCAGCGTCTGGGATCCGGAGGACCGGGCTACACGGTTCCTGCAGAATTCCATCCTGACCTGATGCATAAAAAGGGCGCTATTGCGGCGGCCCGGCAGGGGGACCAGGTGAACCCTGAGCGGACTTCAAACGGGTCACAGTTCTACCTGGTGCAGGGAAGGGTGTTTACGGTGGAAGAACTTGATATGCTTGCACAGAACAGGGACCTCACCCTTACAGAGAAACAGAAAGAAATATATACTACGGTAGGAGGAACGCCGCATCTGGATGGTGCTTACACGGTGTTTGGTGAGGTGATTAAGGGAATGGAGTTCCTTGATTCCATAGCTGCCAGCCCAACCGATGCCTACGACAGGCCTCTTGAGGATGTAATCTATTCCATTTCCATCCTGGAATAACCGGCTTTTTTTTACTTTTATATCCTTAATCCAACCTGCAATGCTTCAAACCATTGATCAAATCCTTGAGGAGGCCAAATCGTTTAAAGCCGAAACTCCGGAAGAGATAGAACAGTTTCGTGTCAGATACCTGGGTAAGAAAGGAGCGCTGGCGGATTTGTTCAGGAGTTTTAAAGATTTGCCCGCCGACGAGAAAAGAGAAATGGGTCAACGACTGAATCAGCTGAAACAGTTTGTTTCGGACAAAGTTGAACACCTGCTTGCAGACATTTCCGTTGATTCCCTCAAGGATGATACCCGTGATCTGACCCTTCCGGGACCGCCCATCCATGCCGGAGCAAGGCATCCTATTTCCATTGTCAGAAATGAAATTATCTCAATCTTCTGCCGGCTGGGCTATACCATTTCCGAGGGGCCTGAAATTGAGGATGACTGGCATGTCTTTTCATCATTGAACTTTCCTCCGGAACATCCTGCGCGTGATATGCAGGATACATTTTTTATCGAAAAGGATCCTGACATCCTGCTACGGACCCATACCTCCTCCGTTCAGGTCCGGGTCATGGAAAAAGAGTCACCTCCCATACGTACCATCTCTCCGGGAAGAGTATTCAGAAATGAGGCTGTCTCCGCCAGGGCGCATTGCATTTTCCATCAGGTTGAAGGCCTCTACATTGATGAAAACGTCTCCTTTGCCGATTTGAAACAGACGCTGCTTTACTTTGCCCGTGAAATGTTTGGAAAAAAGGTAGAGATCCGCCTCCGCCCTTCTTATTTCCCATTTACCGAGCCTTCGGCAGAAATGGATATCAGCTGTCAGATTTGCGGAGGAAAAGGGTGCAATGTGTGTAAATATACGGGTTGGCTGGAGATATTGGGTTGTGGAATGGTGGATCCCAATGTTTTGGATTTCAATCACATTGATTCTGTCAAATACACCGGATTTGCCTTTGGTATGGGAATCGAAAGGGTTGCTATGCTTAAATACCAGGTAAGAGATCTCAGGCTATACTTTGAAAACGACCTTCGCTTCCTGGAACAGTTCAAAGCAGCCTACTGATCGCCGGAGAGGATCAGGTCTCCTCTATAATGATCTCATGGGACAGGGGAAAAGCCTCTCTGTAATTGGCAGAAACACCGCAGTACCTGTTATTTGAAAGATTCACGGCTTTTTCTACATATTTCCTGTTTATGTCCTTCCCCTTGAAACGGTAAATGATCTTCATTCCTTCAAACCTTTTCGGGTGTTCTTCCGTAATATCTCCTTCGACTTCCACGGTGAATTCTTCCAGTTCCACTCTCATTTTCCGTAACAGGGCAGCTACATCCATCCCGGTACATCCGGCCAGCGCGACCATCATCAGTGGCTTGGGCCTGGGTCCTGTATTCTTTCCTCCATGTTCCGGAGATGAATCCATATAGATTTTATGCCCACCCACCTCCGCCTCAAAAGCGAGGTCGCTGAGCCATCGTGCTGTGATTGTTTCCTTCATTGAATTAAATTTTCCTGGGTTATTTAATTATTTTTGAATTATATCTTAGCCCGTAATGCCTTTTCAAGTTCCTGATCTTAGTTGCAACTCCTGTACCTTCCGCACCCATCTCCTGTTTCGACACCTTGAAGAGGCGGAGCTGCAGGAGATTATGCTCAACAAGATAACAGAAACTTATAAAAGAGGTTCAATCATTTATACAGAAGGAACCCGCATGAAAGGATTCTGTTGTGTACAATCCGGCATTATCAAGATTTATAAAACCGGATTTGACGGGAAAGAACAGATTGTCCGGTTTGCCAAGGCCGGTGATATAATCGGATACCGGTCAGTAATCAGTAATGAGCCTGCCTGCACAACCACAGAGGTGATCGAAGAATCGGTGCTGTGTCATATTCCTGCAAAATTTATGTTTAGTCTATTAAGGAACAATGGCGGCTTCGCGGAAGAAATGATGAAATTAACCTGCAAGGAACTGGGAGAAGCTAATTCTTATATCACAGATATCGCCCAGAAAACCGTGAAAGAGAGACTGGCGGAAATCCTGATCCGCCTGACGGAAGAATTTGGTGTGGATTCACATGGAGTGCTAAAAATATCCCTGACCAGGGAAGAGCTTTCCAATATTGTCGGTACGGCCACCGAATCGATTATCAGGTTGCTCTCGGAATTTAAATCACAGGGTTTTCTTGAACTGAACGGCCGTAAAATAAAAATCCTGGACAAGCCAGGATTAAGGTTTTTAGCCAATATATAAGCGAAACAATCACTCCATTACTTTTCCAATGAGAATGTGAGCCAGAAGACCGATGATAATCAATGCTAGGCTCAGGCCCAGACTTGCGTTTGTCTGAGAACCCGTGAAAACCACGATGCCCAGGATAATTACACCGATCAGTATAACCAGGAGTCCTGCATTCTTCAGTAACGTTTTCAACATAATTGTGTCTATTTCAATTCCTCACAAATATATACAAAATATCAAAATAAAAAGTTCTGGTTATCTCTATATTTCCCAAGGTGTTCATATGCGATCCTGGTAACTTCTCTTCCCCTTGGTGTTCGCTTGATATATCCTTCCTTGATCAGAAATGGTTCGTACACCTCTTCTATAGTTCCGGCCTCTTCTCCTACTGCTGTAGCAATCGTATTGAGTCCTACTGGTCCTCCCTGGAATTTATCAATAATGGTGACAAGTATCCGGTTGTCCATTTCATCCAGTCCCGAACGGTCAATATTCAATGCATCCAACCCGTAACGGGTAATTTCCATGTCAATGATTCCGCTGCCCTTCACCTGGGCGAAATCCCTGATTCTTCGCAGTAATGCATTGGCAATCCTTGGTGTCCCCCTGCTCCTGGAAGCAATTTCGACCGCCGCATTATCCTTGATTTCCACCTTCAGAATACCGGATGACCTTTTCACGATGCCGGTCAGGATCTCTGCATCGTAATATTCCAGCAGTGAATTAATTCCAAACCTGGCCCTTAGCGGTCCCGTTAACAACCCTGACCTGGTCGTAGCCCCGATCAGGGTAAATGGCTGCAGGGTAAGTTGTACGGATCTTGCTGCCGGCCCCTTGTCGATCATGATATCGATGCTGTAATCTTCCATGGCGGAATAGAGATATTCCTCCACTACCGGCGACAGGCGATGAATTTCATCTATAAACAGTACATCCCCTTCATCCAGCCCCGTCAGCAAACCTGCAAGATCTCCGGGTTTATCCAGAACGGGTCCCGAGGTAATTTTGATATCCACATCCATCTCCTTTGCAATGATATACGCAAGAGTGGTTTTTCCCAGTCCCGGCGGACCATGTAACAACACATGGTCCAGGGCCTCATCCCGCAGCCTGGCTGCCTCCACAAAAATCTTCAGATTATCAACGATCTTCTTCTGCCCCTCAAAGTCAGAAAATACAGCCGGTCTCAATCTGGCTTCAAGCTCCAGATCCGTGTCTGATAGGTTTTTTCCCCTTAAATCGAAATCTTCTCCCATATAATACTCAGCGAATTAGTTTCACATCACTTTCAGGGAGATCAATTTTCATTCCGTTGATCCGTTGTTCCTCGTTGTTTTTATAAGTGATGGTCATCTCCAGGTTTCCTTCTTCATCATATTTTTTCCAGTTTTTTTCCCGGATTCCCATTTCATAATATTGTTCCTCCTTCAGTGTACCATCCGGATAATAATATTTATGTCGTTTATCCGGATTCCCCTGTGAATAGTTGCCTTCATAACTCAGGGTCCCATCGGCATAATAATATCTCCATATCCCTTCCCGCAACCCGATCACGTAACTTCCCCTCTCTTCATGATCCCCAACATGGTAGATCCATTCACCCTCTTTTTCTCCGCCGATATAATCCCCCTTTGTCAGAATGTTTCCATGTGAATCATATTCCACAAACATCCCGTCTTCCCTGCCGTTGAAATAGCTTTCTTCCCTCCATTTGTTTCCGTTGGGATAATACCAGTTCCACAAGCCCATATAACGGCCCCTTTCAAACCTTCCCTTCTGTTCAACTCCTCCGCTGGATAAATAGTAGGTCCAGGTTCCCGATCGCTGATTATCCACATAGCTTCCCTCTGCCCGGATCTTTCCGTCCGGGTAAAAATCTTTCCATGGTCCAATCCGCCGTCCCTGTTCATCGATGATTCCTTCCGACACTTTTTGCCCCAGTTCATTATACAAATATGCATTTACAACAGTTCCTGTAGTATCGTAGAACCGGTGAATTCCCACGGGTATCCCTTCTTTGTAACCCCCAGAGAAGATGAGCCTTCCTTCCTGGTCGTAAGTGTTTTTCATATCCAGCAGCTCCTTCAGGTCTTCATCAATCTCCTCCACGATTTTCCCCCGTTCGTATCTCAGGGCCAGTACCAGCTGTCCCCTTCCATCAAACTCCCTGTAGTATCCATGCAGCTGATTGTCCAGGTAATGCTCCTCCTTCTTGACCCTTCCGTTCGCATAATATTCCCTGAAGGTACCCTGTTTATTCCCATCTTCATCCGTCCGGTTCACACGTTCCCGGTCAGTTATGTAATTGTCTTTGTACTGAACCACCGTAATCAGGGTGCTGTCCTTTGAAAATTCCCTTGACAGTCCCTGTTTTTTTCCATCTTTATAGAATACGATTAATTTCAGCTCTCCGGTAGGGTAGTAGTAGTAGGAATTACCCTCCTTCTTACCCATAACATACAGTTCACTGGATATCAGCGTAGGCTGCCCTGGATTCTGGGGATTGTTGTAAATATATTTGTTGGAGTATCCGCTTTTTTCTCCAAGCTGATAACTGATCTGCTCTACCAGTTCCCCGGTCTGGTTGTAAAAGTTCCATACGCTGTCCAGCAAGAAATTATTACGTTTTCCTTCCGATTTAATGACCCCTGTAACATAATAAGTTTTCCAGTAACCATCCGGTTTTCCATTCCTCATAATCCCTTCGCTGGACACCTGGCCGTTGGGGTAGAATATCTGTACGAATCCATTTTCAATTTCCTCTACCTGTCCCCATGCCTGCATGGTGACCCATACCAGGACCATGAATGGTAATCCATATGGAATATGTCTTCTTCTCATGAAGGTTCCTTATAATTTAAGGCGCTCAGAAATTTCAAGCATTCTCACAATCGAGCCCCTCGCTCTGTCCATCAAATCCTGTTCCAAAGTTATTTCAGGAAGCTCATACTTCAAAGTATTATATATCTTTTTGAGTGTGATCAATTTCATATACTTGCAGTCATTACAGGCACAGGTTGAATCCTTGGGTGGAGCGGGAATAAACTTTTTTCCCGGACTGGCCTTTCTCATCTGATGCAGTATTCCTGATTCTGTAGCCACTATATATGAATTTCCTGTATCCTTTTTTGTATAATTCAATAACGAAGAGGTGGATCCTATATGATCAGACACAATAAGAATTTGCTTCTCACATTCCGGATGTGCAATAATCTTTGCTTCCGGAAATTCCTTTTTCATCTCCAGAATTCTTTCTAGACTGAATTCTTCATGCACATGACAGGCTCCATCCCAGATCACCATATCCCTTCCGGTCATGCTATTTATATAATTACCCAGGTTCCTGTCCGGCGCAAATATAATCTTTTCACCTTCCGGTAGACTTTCAACGATCTGAAGTGCATTGGTGGAAGTACATATTATATCTGTCAACGCTTTGATTTCTGCCGTGGTATTCACGTAGGAAACGACCGTATGTCCCGGATAGCGTGCCTTAAACTTTGCAAATTCTTCCGGGGGACAGGAATCTGCGAGGGAGCATCCAGCCTGCAGATCAGGAATTAGTACCTTTTTATCCGGTGCCAGGATCTTCGCCGTTTCTGCCATGAAATGAACACCTGCAAAAAGAATGATATCCGCACTGGTGGCTGCCGCCTGCTGGGACAAAACAAGGCTGTCACCCACAAAATCCGCTATATCCTGTATTTCTCCCTCCTGGTAAAAATGAGAAAGAATCACAACGTTTTTTTCCTTTCTCATTCGGTTGATCTCTTCAACAAGGTCTATGGATTGATCCACATCCAGATCAATAAAACCTTTTTTCTCTATATCGGATTTATTCACATAATCCATAATGACAATAAAATAATATTTATTAATAAAATCTCTTAATGATGATGATAGGCGGTTGATTCTGTTTTAAAAAAACAGAACATATCTTTGCAAATTCAATTAATGAATGGTTTAACACACTCAATTAACAACAGGAATATTTGTTAGGTTTTGAAAACAGGTATGTTACAAAAAAACTTAACAACTGTTAACAATAAGAATATTTAATAAAAACAGATCCGGAACAAAGATAATGGATGTTGACAATCTGTTTATCTTTCGTAGTAAAGTTAAGATACAGTCAGGGTATAAATGGCAGTAAAACTAAAGGACCTGTTTTTTAAAATCGATTAACAACAAATTAACACAAGATTTGTTAAACGTGTAGAAAAATGAAAGAAACCCTGGTCATTGCTTCGGATCATGCGGGATACGAGATGAAATGTTCCCTGATAAAGCATTTGGAACAAAAAGGATATACCGTAAAAGATCTGGGCACGGATTCCACCCAACCTGTAAATTATCCAGATTTTGGACATCCGCTGGCTGAAGCGGTAGAATCAGGGAAATACAGCAAAGGAATTTCCCTTTGTGGCAGCGGGAACGGGATCAACATGGTGACCAACAAGCACCAGGGCATACGGGGAGCATTATGTTGGAATGAGGAAATTTCAAAGCTGGCCCGAAGCCACAATGATGCCAACATCTGTTCCCTTCCTGCAAGATGCATTGACTTGTCCATGGCTATAAAAATTGTGGATGCTTTT
>CAYRLP010000064.1:0-9651 GCA_964424935.1 uncultured Bacteroides sp. | reverse complement strand
GGATTGCAGGCAGTGGGCCAGAGTGTGCAGCGAGGCGGGAATGAAGGGAATTATCCTCACCTCCAAGCACCACGACGGCTTTTGCCTGTGGCCTTCCGCCTATACCGAACATTCGGTAAAGAATTCCCCGTGGAAGGAGGGGAAGGGAGATGTGGTGCTGGAGCTGGCCGATGCCTGCGAGGAGTACGGTTTGAAGCTGGGCATCTATCTTTCTCCCTGGGACCGGAACCATGCGGAATACGGAACGGATGCATACATCACCTATTACCGGAACCAGCTGCGGGAGCTGATGACCAATTACGGGGAGATCTTCGAAGTGTGGTTTGACGGGGCCAACGGGGGCACCGGCTATTACGGGGGTGCCAATGAAGAAAGGCGGGTCGACCGCAAGACCTATTACGACTGGCCAAATACCCGTCAGATCGTTCGCGATCTCCAGCCCGAAGCGGTGATGTTCAGTGACGCGGGTCCCGATGTCCGCTGGGTGGGCAATGAAAGGGGCTGGGCCGGGGAGAACAACTGGTGTTTGCTTCGCCGTGATGAGTTCTATCCGGGATCCCCCAATTACCGGGAGCTCACCTCGGGACATGAAGACGGGACCCACTGGGTTCCGGCCGAAGTGGATGTATCCATCCGTCCCGGGTGGTACTATCACCAGTCGCAAGACACCATGGTCAAATCGGTCAGGCAGCTGGTGGACATCTATTACCAGTCCGTCGGTCGGAACGCCTCCTTCCTGCTGAACCTGCCTGTGGACCGAAGGGGACTGGTCCACGAGAAGGATGTGGAGCAGCTGATGAAGCTGGCGGACGTGATCAGGCAGGACCTGCAAACCAACCTGGCTGCTGATGTGGCGGTGGAAGCCAGCGAGGTCCGGGGCGGATCCCGCAAATTCGACGGGCGGAAGACCCTGGACGGCGACCCGGAGACTTACTGGGCTGTGGAGGACGGGACGGTTTCGGCCTCCCTGGTTCTGGATTTCGGGAAGGAGGTCTCCTTTAACCGGTTCATGATACAGGAGTACATCCCTCTCGGACAACGGGTTAAAGCCTTCTCCCTGGAGGCCTGGATCGACGGGGAATGGAAAGAGATCGACCGGCAGACTACCATAGGGTACAAGCGCATTCTGCGTTTCGGGGATGTTCAGAGTAGCCGGCTTCGCCTACGCATCCTGGATGCCAGGGCCGCTCCGGTTATTTCCAATATAGAGGTTTATCGGGCTCCCGAGCTGATGGAAGCATCGGCCAATTAACGGGATATACAATAATAAAACCAGACCTATGCCATGAAAAGATTATCCTTGATGCTGATACTTGCCCTGTTCATGATCCGGCTCCTGCCGGGGATGACCGGAGAGGGTAAACGGATCCTTATCTATACCAAAAACGGGGAGGGTTATGTCCATGAAAATATTGCAGCCAGCGTGGCGGCACTGGAAAAGATCTGTGCGGGGGAAGGGATCGAAACCGAGGTGTCGGACAATCCCTCAGTATTTACCCCGGAGAACCTGGACCGTTACGATGCCATCGTATTCTGCAACTCCAACAACGAGGGCTTTGATACCCAGGCTCAACGCGAAGCTTTTCAGGCTTTTATCCGGGATGGAGGAGGGTTTGCGGCCATCCATTCCGCCAATGCCACGGAAAGGCAGTGGCCCTGGTACTGGGCCCTGGTGGGCGGGAAGTTCGTCCGTCACCCCCCGCATCAGGAATTTGACGTGCTGGTCACCGATCCTGATCACCCTTCCACGAGGCATCTGCCCCGGCGGTGGACCGTAACGGATGAATGCTATTACTCCAACCAGCTGAATCCCGACATTCACGTGCTGCTTTCAGCAGATCTGACCACCGTGGAGGATGAAGAACGGGAGACCTATCCAGGGGAGATCTTCGGGCAGCAGTTTCCCCTCTGCTGGTGCCACCATTTCGAAGGGGGACGCCAGTGGTACACAGCCCTGGGGCACGATCCGTGGTTCTACGAGGATGCCCTATTTGTGCAGCACCTTCGGGGCGGCCTCCTGTGGATTCTGGGTGCCGAGTAAGGCCTACTACCTATTTTACGTATTTCTCCAGCCACTGGTCCTGTTCCCACAGCATGTGAAGGATACTTTCTTTGGCCTGGTACCCGTGACTCTCTTTGGGTAGCAAAACCAGCCGGACCGTGGCTCCAAGTCCCTTGAGGGCGTTGAAGTAGCGGATACTCTGCAGCGGGAAGGTCCCCGAATTGTTATCTGCCTCTCCATGGATCAGCAGCAGGGGGGTCTTCATTTTGTCTGCATGCATAAAAGGTGACATGGTGTAGTACACCTCGGGAGCTTCCCAGTAAGTGCGCTCTTCGCTCTGGAAACCGAAGGGGGTCAGGGTCCGGTTGTAGGCCCCGCTCCGGGCAATGCCCGCTGCAAACAGATCGGAATGGGAAAGCAGGTTGGCCACCATAAATGCTCCGTAACTGTGGCCTCCTACCGCAACTTTGCTGCGGTCGATATAGCCCAGTCGGTCTACGGCATCAATGGCAGCCTTTGCATTGGCCACCAGCTGTTTGCGGAAGCTGTCATTGGGTTCTACATCGCCTTCCCCCACAATGGGAAAGGAGGCTCCGTCAAGGACCACATAACCCCTGGTCACCCAGAAGATGGGAGAACCGTAGTTGGGAGCGGTGAAGCGGTTGGGATTTGCCGTGGTTTGCGAAGCACTGGCCCGGTCCTTGTATTCCCTGGGATAGGCCCAGAGGATCATGGGGCATTTTTCTTTTATATCCGGATCGTATCCCACGGGGAGGTAAAGGGTTCCGCTTAGCTCCAGCCCGTCGTCGCGCTGATAGGTAAGAAGCTCCTTATGCACACTCTGAATGCTCTTGAAGGGATTTTCAAAGTCCGTGATCTGTGTCAGTCCCTTCTTTTTCAGGTCCATGAAGTAGTAGTTGGGATAGTCAGTGGCGGATTCGATGCGAACCAGCAGGCGGTTCTTATCCGGATCATACTGATTCAGGCTCTCCAGTTTATCGGTGTAAGTGGACTGATAGAGGCGTTTGGATTCCCTGTTCTTCAGATTCAGCTGGTCCAGAAAGGGGAACTGGCCCTCTTCCGAATAGCCGCTTCCAATGAGGAACAGATTGTTTTTCTGAATGGTCAGCACGCGGCTGCCGGATGCGTTCCGGTGTGTCACAAAACGTCCCGGGTCACTGTAGCGGTCCTGGTAGTTCCGGTCATAAAGAATGACGGGTTCGCGCGATGCATCGTCCGGACTGAACAGGTAGGTTTTGCTGTTCCGGTTGTTCCACCAGCGGTCTGTGGCTATGGCCACCTGCCCGTCTCCCCATTGAATGCCTCCAAAGCGGTTGATGGTTTTCAGCAAAGAGACCGGGGTCCCATCAAAGGGGGCCTCCAGCTGAAACACTTCATCCCTGAAGGCCGCTTCGTTCTCCGGATCACCTTCATCCAGGGCTGTGACAAAAACCAGGGTGGACGGCCTGTCGTTTCTCCAGTCCAGGTTCCTGCGCCCCGTCCGTGTGGCCATGAATCCTTTGGGCAGGTCCTCTATCAGTGGGACCTCCAGCACGGTTTCCACCTTTGCGGCAGCGCTGGTATAGACGGTGGTGATGGAGGGAAAGCGGCGGTAAGTGACCAGGTAGGAAAAGGGTTTCTCCACCGTGGTGACCATCACGTAGGCGCCGTCCGGGGAAAAGGAGATCCGGTCGTACATGGCGGGTCCCATCCACAGATCACTCTGGCCATCCAGAGTTATCTTATGGAGCTCCGAGAGGGCGAGCTGTTCAAAATTATGTTCGTCGTTCTCGTTCTTCAGCAGGTCCTGATAGGTGGGATTCTGAGCTTTACTTCCATCGGCTACTGAGATGGTGGGACCCGTGGGAACCGCTGTTCCGGCATCGATCAGTGGTTCTGCGTCCGCAGAGATCATCTTTACAAGCAGGGCCTGGCTGTCCCCGAACCACTGGATCGCATCCCCCAGGCAGGCATTGACCAGGGGCTGGGTGAGCCTTCTTGCCGAGCCGGACAAAAGATCCAGTACCCACAGTTCAACCCCGGTGGAGGTGGTATGGGTGAACGCAAGCTTTTTTTGGTCGGGTGACCAGGTCAGGTTAGCCAGTTTTGGCTGGTCCGGCAGTCCCGTCACCTCCTGGGGGGGAGCCGTCTCCCCTGTCAGATATTTGATCTTCAGATCCTTGTAATACCTGGTCCGGCTTCCGATATGGGTCACCGGATCGATTCGAAGGCCTCCCAGACGGAGTTCTTCCCTGGAAAGTTCTTCAATGGTTTTGTAGGCGTCCCGGTAAAGCAGGATCATAGTTTCCTCAGAGTCATCCAGGAGTACGGTGGGAGCAAGCGGCACGTCCACCAGTTCCAGGATCTCCAGGGGAGGCTTCTGGTAATCCAGGTGAACCTGTGCGTTCAGAAGGAAGGGCAGCAAAACTGTGCATAGCAAAAGAAATACATGTCTTTTCATATCAAAAGTATTTTCGTTTTATGAGTCTCAGTAACCTGTAGTATAGTTTTCCCGGATCAGGTCCAGGACCTTTTCCAGTTGCAGCCCCATGAAATCATCCACCACCAGGGAGGCTCCTTCTTCCAGGAGTTCCTCCCGGCTGTGGCCGGAGGCCACCCCCACCACGCGGATGCCTGCACTGCGGGCGGACCGGATGCCGGGTTTGGAATCTTCGAACACGATGCAGTTTTCCGCAGGCATGCCCAGGCGTTCAAGGGTGGTCAGGTAGACCTCGGGGTGTGGTTTCCCGTGGGTGACATCCACTTTTCCCACGATGGGATCAAAGATGTTTTCCAAATTCAGCTTCTGCAGACCGAGCTCGATATTGAGGGCAGGGGCGGAAGTGGCCAGTGCCAGCCGGTACCCGTTCCCGCTGATCTGTTTCAGGAATTGATGGATCCCTGCAATGGGCCTGATTTCTCCGGTATTCCGGAGGATATTCTGATAATTACTGTCCACCTCTTCCATATAGCGGTTCATCTGCTCCTCAGGGAGGTCCTCTCCGAACAGCATCCTGAGGGAGGTGGGACCGGTCCGCCCCGAGAGCACATTATCGAAAAGCTGATCGTCGTAAGGATGTCCCTGTCCCGAAAGGAATTTCTCCCAGGCAATCTTGTGATAAGGATTGCTGTCGATCACCACCCCGTCCATATCGAAGATGAATCCGTACTCCATCGGCTACCCGAATTCCACCCACTTCACCTGGTCGTCATAGCCTGCACGAACGACCGTATCGATAAACTGCATTCCCCGGATCCCGTCTTCCACACCCGGGAAATCGAGCATCTCGGCAGTGGGTTCCTCCCCATTTGCCCTGGCCCGGACGGTCAGGCTGAAATTCCGGTAGATGTTGGCAAATGCTTCAAGATAACCTTCCGGATGCCCGCCCGGTGTCCGGGTGTTGTGTGCGGCGATCTTGCTGTCCATGCTTGTACCCACACGCAGGACCTGCATGGGGGCATCCATCCATTTCAAGATCAATGAATTGGGTTCTTGCTGGGCCCATTCCAATCCGCCCTTGTCGCCATAGACCCGGATCCGGATGGCATTCTCCTCTCCTGCAGCAATCTGGGTGGCCATCAGGATCCCCCTGGCGCCGTTGTCGAAACGGAGCAGTGCCGCACCATCATCGTCCAGAAGGCGCTTTGGTACAAAGACATTCAGTTCGGCGCAGATGTGGGTGACTTTCAGGCCGGTGATGTATTCGGCAAGGTGATGGGCATGGGTGCCGATATCGCCCATGCACCCGGCCTTACCCGAGCGTTTGGGATCGGTGCGCCAGCTTGCCTGGGCGTTGCCCGTATCTTCCAGTTTGGAGGAGAGCCATCCCTGGGGATATTCCACAAAGACTTTTCGGATGTTTCCGAATGCCCCGTCGGCCACCAGTTTCCTGGCATGTTTGACTGCCGGATAGCCCGAATAGGTATGCGTAAGGGCGAAGGTAAGACCGGTTTCGTCCAGTTTCTCTTTCAATTGAAGGGCCTGTTCCAGGGTGAAGGTGATGGGTTTATCCAGAACCACATGGAAGCCATGGTCAAGGGCCATCATGGCCGGATCGAAATGTACGAAGTTGGGGGTAACGATGCTGACAAAATCCATGCGTTCCCCTTCCGGAAGCCGGGCCTCTTTTTCAAACATTTCCAGATAGGTGTCATAGATCCGCTTGTCGGGCAGGTAATAGCTTTTTCCCGATGCTCTGGAGATCTTCGGGTCCACGCTGAAACAGCCGCAAACCAATTCGATCTGATTGTCCATTAATGCGGCAAGGCGGTGAATTGCCCCGATGAATGCATCGGTACCTCCACCTACCATTCCCATCCTGATCTTTCTGTTTGTCATGGCGGAATTCTGGTTTGAAGTTAAATACATAAAGCTAAGTTATTTTTTCAAATCTTGGGCAGTGTTTCCACAACATGCTAGCCGGGCTCTGGTGATCCGCCCCCTTTTTTATTACTTTTGAAGGGCAAAAAAAGCAAAGGTGATCTACCCGGAACATTTTGAATCAAAAATCGGTTTTGACCGCATACGTGAACTGGTCAAATCCCACTGTCTCTTCGACCCTGGCAGGGAGCGGGTGGACGGGATGCAGTTCATGACCGACCACGGAGCCATTGTTCATGAACTGAAACTGGTGGAAGAGTTCCAGATGATACACCTCCATGAAGATGAGTTCCCCATCCAGCACTTTATTGACAACCGGGAAGCGCTCCAAAAAGCCGAAGTGGAGGGGACCTACCTGCTTTCGGAAGAGATCTTTGGCCTGAAGCAGACACTGGATTCCATCCGGGCCATTCTGCATTTTTTCAAATCTAATGAAGAAGAAAAATATCCCGAACTTGCCGCACTTTGCAGCCCGGTTAAAGTCTTTCCATACGTGGGGGAACGGATCCAGAAGATCCTGAACAAGCATGGGACCATCCGGAACAATGCCTCCCCGGAACTTCAAAAAATCCGGAAGGTCCACCAGGAGAAACAGGGGGCGGTTTCCAGGAAGCTTAATCAGATCATGAACCGGGCACAGAAGGAGGGCTGGGCCGATGCTGATGCAGCTCCCACCTTCCGGAACGAAAGCTGGGCGGAATGATCCATGATGAATCGGCTACCGGGAAGACGGTCTACATCGAACCCGCAGAGGTGGTGGAACTTTCCAACGAACTCAGGGAGCTGGAGTATGCCGAACGCAGGGAGATTATCCGGATCCTGCTTGTGTTTACGGCGGATATAAGGCCTTACATTCCGGATCTGCTCTCATCCCAGGAATTCCTGACCACCATAGACTCCATCCGGGCCCGGGCCATTTTTGCCACACGCCTGGAAGCGATCCGCCCACAGGTGAAGGAGGAGCAATTGTTCGACTGGAGGGAAGCGCGACATCCCCTGCTGTACCTGGCATATAAGGCGGAGCACAAGGAGGTGGTGCCACTGACCTTTCATCTGGCAGGAAAGAACCGTATCCTGTTGATCTCGGGTCCCAATGCAGGAGGGAAATCGGTCTGTCTGAAGACCATCGGACTGCTACAGTACATGCTTCAGTGCGGCATGCTGGTTCCCTGCAGCGAAGGTTCGGTTTTTGGGATATTTGCCGGAATATTCATTGACATCGGTGATGAACAATCCATCGACAACGATCTGAGTACCTACAGCTCCCACCTGCTCAATATGAAGTATTTCCTGAAGTATGCAGCGGCGGACACCCTGGTGCTTATCGATGAATTCGGGACAGGTACGGAGCCCATGCTCGGGGGAGCCATCGCAGAATCGATCCTGGAGGTACTGAACCGTGCCGGGACCAGCGGGATCCTTACCACCCACTATACCAATCTGAAGCACTTTGCAACCTCCACCGAGGGCATTGTGAACGGTGCCATGCTGTTCGACCACCAGCGAATGCAGCCACTTTACCAGCTGCAGGTGGGAAAACCAGGGAGTTCCTTTGCATTTGAGATTGCCAGGAAGATCGGGCTACCGGAAGAGGTACTGCAGCAGGCTTCCGAAAAAGTGGGACAGGATCATATAGATTTTGACAAGCACCTGAGGGAGATCCTTAGGGATAAAAATTACTGGGAAGGGAAGCGGCAGAAGATCCGGCAGTCGGAGCGCAAACTGGAAGAGCTGATGGCCCGGTATGAACAGGAGCTGTCGCAGAGTGAAAAGCAGCGTAAAGCCATTGTCAAAGAGGCCAAAGAGAAGGCGGAAGCACTGCTTGCAGGAGCCAACAAAAAGATCGAACAGACCATCCGGGAGATCAAGGAGGCAGAAGCCGAGAAAGAACGGACCCGGGAGGTGCGGAAGGAGCTGGAGGATTTCCGTGAAAACCTGGAGCTTGAGCGGGGCAGGGAGGAACTCAGGGTTGAGAACCGCCTGGAGGAGATCCGGAAAAAGGGGAAGGAGCTGGAAAGCAGGCGGCCTGATCTGCGGCCTTCATCCCGTAAAACGTTGGCACAGAAGCAGCAGAAGGAGGATCCTGTGATCCGGGTCGGGGACCTGGTCCGCATGGAAGGGCAGGAGGCAAGTGGTGAAGTGTTGGAGATCAGGGGAAAGAAGTGTGTGGTGGCATTCGGGGTCATGAAGACCAACGCCCGTATGGAGCAACTTCAGAAGCTCAGGCCGGAAGAATCCGGCAGGCTCCGGAGCAAGGAGCAGTCCAGAGTGAACCTGGGTGAGTGGAACGTGAGTACACGGAGGGTGCATTTCCGTCCCGACATTGATCTTCGCGGGAAGCGGGCCGACGAGGCCATGGAGATTGTAGTGGACTTCATCGATGAAGCCATTATGGTCAATGCACGGGACCTGCGGATCCTTCACGGCAAAGGCAACGGGGTCCTGCGGCAGCTGATAAGGGAATACCTGCACACCGTAGATCTGGTGGAATGGTACGGGGATGCTCATGTGGACCAGGGAGGAGCAGGAATCACGGTGGTCAGGCTGGAAGGATGAATATTTGTGAAGTATGAAAAAGGGTTGGAACATAGCATTTCTGAACCGGAATGAGATCCGCGTGGAGCAATGGGACCGGCTGATTGAAGAATCGACCGCTGAAACCATCTATCCTTACAGCTGGTACCTGGATGCGGTCTCTGAAAACTGGTCGGCCCTGGTGGCGGAGGATTACCGCTTCGTCCTTCCGGTGATATGGAAGAAGAAAGCCGGGATCAAATATGCCTATCATCCGTTTTATACCCAGCAACTGGGTGTATTCAGCAGGGAATACGTGGATCCCGGGTTGATCCGGAACATGCTCCGGATCCTTTACAAGAAATTCCGCTTCGCGGGACTGAACTTTAACGTGAAAAACCTGGTCGGGGAGGAGCCTCCTTTTACGGTCGAGGATAAATCCAATTATGTATTGCCTCTTGACCGCGACTATGAAGGTCATTTCCGGACTTTCAACACAAACACCAGACGGAACATTGCAAAATCCATGGAATCGGCGGACCAGCTGGAGAAGAGACTGCCCGTGGAGGAACTCGTGCGATTCAAGCGTGCAAACGATGTCATGAAACGTTCCGAGGAGGAAACCCGCTGGATGGTCCAGCTGTTCGAAACCATCGAAAGACATGGTTCAGGTAAAATCTATGCCCTGAGATCAGGGAAAGAAATCACCGCTGCCGCTTTTTTTGCCTTCAGTAAAAGCAGGGCCATATACCTG
>CAYRLP010000063.1:0-9652 GCA_964424935.1 uncultured Bacteroides sp. | reverse complement strand
CGTAACGATCGCGCAGGTCCATAAAGGTCATTCCACCCAGGTCCCTGGATCTCTGAATCCAGCCCGACAGGGTTACCTCCTCCCCGCTGTTTTTTATGGTTAACTCCCCGCAGTTGTGAGTTCTGTACATAGGATGCTGTTTTTATGTTCTTTTAGAAGTTGTAAATTTAGCAACTTTTAGTAGGAAAAGTAAAGAAAGCTTGCAAAGCATGTCATATCCGGTTTTCTCTGATGAATATTTTATGAATGAGGCACTTAAGGAGGCCCGCAAAGCAGGTGAACTGGATGAGGTTCCCGTGGGGGCCGTAGTGGTGAACCAGAACCGGATCATTGCAAGGGCCCACAATATGACACAGCAACTGAACGATGTGACCGCCCATGCGGAGATGATCGCCATTACTTCCGCAACCAACTACCTGGGTTCAAAATATCTCTTGGACTGTACCCTGTTTGTGACCCTGGAGCCCTGTGTTATGTGCGCCTCAGCCCTGAAATGGGCCCAGCTTTCCAGGCTGGTATATGCTGCGTCTGATCCCGGAGAGGGTTTCACACGCCTGGAGGTGCAGCTGCTGCACAAGAAGACCGATATTCGCAGCGGTGTCCTGGAGCCGGAGGCATCCGTGATCCTGAAGGATTTTTTCAGTATCCGGCGTCCCAATCAGAACTAGGTAATCCTGAATCCCGCCCGTTCCAGGTCCTTCCAGAAACCCGAATAGGATTTGCTCACCACCCCGGGATCCTCAACGCCAATCTTCCCCAGGGGTATGGCCAGGGGCGCAAAAGCCATGGCCATTCGGTGGTCGTGATAGGTCCGGATCACCGGATCGGGCTCCGGCGCACACCTGCTGCCATCCCACTCCAGCCACTCTCCCCGGGGATCTGCACGAAGTACAAATCCTACTCTCCCCAATTCGGTTTGAAGAGCTGAGATCCGGTCGGTCTCTTTTACCAGAAGGGTCACAGTTCCCGTGAACCGGAACGGGATCCCCAGGGCACACAGGCTTACGGCCAGGGTCTGAACCAGATCGGGACATGAGGTGAAATCATAACTAAACCGGTCGGGTAATTCGCTTTTCTCCGAATGAAGCAGTATTCCGGATTCACCAGGGTCCGTTTGAACACCCAGGGGCCTGAAAATCTGTATCAGTGCAGCATCCCCCTGCAGACTCTCCCCGGAAAGGTCGGGCAGGAATATTTCCGATCCGGGAAGAAGCGCTGCCACCTGATACCAGTACGAGGCTGCGCTCCAGTCCGATTCCACCCTTAAATCCCCCAGGCGATAGGTTCCCTGCAGCACCTTTATATGCTTGCCGTCAAAACTTGCTTCCGCACCGCAGCGCTTCATAAGCGCCAGGGTCATTTCGATATAGGCTGCAGAGACCACCCTGCCTTTCAGATGTATCGTGAGACCCCCTGCCAGCTTCGGCCCGATCATCATCAGAGCACTGATGAACTGGCTGCTGATTCCGGCTTCGATCTCAATGGTGCCGCCCTTCAGGCTTCCGCCTGTAATGCGCAGGGGCGGATAACCTTCACTTTCCAGGAAATCGATGCGGGCCCCGATCTGTTTTAAAGCATCAACGAGGGGGCCGATGGGGCGCTGTTTCATCCGCTCCGATCCGGTTAATACGACCTGGCCCTGCTGCGCTGAAAAATAGGCAGCCAGGAAGCGCATGGATGTACCTGCATGCCCAACATCCTTTACATCTGACTCTGTATCAAGGGCCTTTCTCAGAACCGCCGTATCATCACTTTCTGACAGATTCACGAGGGGTGCGTCTGATCCTGCCAGGGAACGAATTATCAGCATCCGGTTGGAGATGCTTTTGGAAGAGGGAATTTGGATTGTATCTTTGACTGTTCCAACCGGAGCAGAAATGACATTTTTCATAGATCAAAGATAATAATTCACCTATATTCGTCCCGTCAAAAAGAAGCAACTGAAACCCACATTTGATGAAGATAGATTTTGAAGATACCCGGACTGCTTTTGCCATCAAATCGGACCGCGACCTGCTCAAGGCATATTTCATGTTCAGGGTGATCTCATACCCCACGCTGGTCAAACTGGCCAATCCCGTCATTCGCTTCCTGTCGGCAATCAGGGCCCCCATCGGATGGATCGTCAAACCCACGGTTTTCAATCATTTTGTTGGCGGGGAAACCTTGCAGCAGTGCGACAAAGCCGTTCAGAAGCTCAAAAGTGCCGGCGTCTACTCCATACCGGACTATTCGGTGGAAGGAAAAGAGAGCGAAAAAGCCATTCAGGCTGCCCTGGAAGAAACCCTCCGGGCCGTGAAGAATGCCGGAGAGAATCCCGATATCCCCTTCGCAGTCTTCAAGCCCACTGCTTTTGGCACGCACCATGCCCTGGAAGTGCTTAGCGGGGAAGGCCCTTACGATGAAACATCGGTCCGGGAAGGTGAAAATTTTCGGCAACGGGTGGATACCCTTTGCAAAACCGCTTATGAGTGCGATATCCCGATCATGATCGATGCCGAGGAAACCTACATTCAGAATTTCATCGATGAGGTGGTCCTGGATATGATGCGCCGTTACAACAAAGAAAAATGCATCGTCTTCAACACCTACCAGATGTACCGTCACGACCGGATCGGAATCCTTCAAAGGGACATTGCCACCGCACGCGGTGAGAACTTCTTCCTCGGTGCCAAGTTTGTCCGCGGAGCCTACATGGAACGGGAACGGGCTAGGGCTGCAAAGATGGGTTATGAGGATCCCATCCAGCCCGATAAAGAGGCCACCGACCGGGACTACAACCTGGGACTCAAAATCGCCCTGGATAATATAGATGTGGTTTGCATTTTCAACGGGACACACAATGAATACTCCAGCAGGTACCTGGCCGAACTGATGATCGAGAATAAGATGGACCCGGGCGATAAGAGGATCTGGTTCTCCCAGTTGTACGGGATGAGCGAACACATCAGTTTTCCCATGGCCGCAGCTGGTTTTAATGTGGCAAAATATGTACCTTACGGTCCGGTTCATAACGTGCTGCCCTACCTGATGCGCCGAGTGGAGGAAAACACATCGGTAAAGGGGCAGACCGGACGGGAACTGTCATTGATCCGGAAGGAGCGTCAACGAAGGAAACATGAAAATAGATAACCAGCGGAATACTTACCGCATCTGGCTGAGCAGGCTGATCATGACTACCGTCTTTGCCCTGATCATCGTGGTGCTGATCTTTATTCCATGGTTCGACAATCCGGATGCCGGGATCACCAAATATCACATCATAATTGTGGTATGTGGAATTTACCTGATCATCAACCTGATCAACTACCTGAAACGCCCCTATTTTGTTTCCTACAATGATCAGGGGGACATGCTGGTGATCCGCTACTACCCGGTCAGCATGTTTACCAGCAGGAAAAACTCCATCGAAATTCCCAAACAGCAGTTTTTAAAGTACGATCTCAAACCCTTTCTTCTGGGAACCCAGCACTACCTGATCCTGCACCAGAAATTCCGCGGCAAAGAGGCCAAATACCCCCCTGTCAGCCTGTCGGCCCTGGATAAGGGCGATCGGCTCAGCCTGCTTCAATCCCTGGATAAATACATTACCCAGAATTAATCTCGCCTGAAATAAAAATACCTTCCGGCTTATCGATATAGTGGCGGGTGGCATATCAATCCTTTAAAAGATGCCCTCCTTTACTCCGGCAGAACTTCAATACCGTATTGCCTTGACCCTGGTTCCGTCCGTTGGACCTGTTACTGCCCGAAAACTCATATCCATGGCCGGATCGGCCCGGGAGGTTTTTCAGATGGACCGGGCCGCACTTGAAGTAATTCCCGGGATAGGGTCGCGACTCTCCGGATCGATTCTGTCTCCACGGTTACAGGAACAGGCTGAAAAAGAAATGGAATTTCTCGAGAAGCACCGGATTTCGGCTTTCTGCATTGAAGATGAATCCTACCCGGCCCGGCTCAGGGAATGTGAGGATGCCCCCATTGTTCTCTTTTCTAAGGGAAGTGCCGGTCTGAACGGGAAGCGGGTACTCAGTGTAGTGGGGACCCGGCAGGCATCTGCCTACGGGAAAGAGCTTTGCCGCAAAATCGTACTGGAGCTGGGGTCCCTGGTCGGTGATCTTTTGATTGTCAGTGGGCTGGCCTTCGGCATTGATGTGATTGCTCACCGGGCTGCACTGGAAGGTGGTATTCCCACGGTGGCAGTGCTTGGACACGGGTTCCGCGACCTCTATCCCAGGGCCCACCGGGAAACCGCTAAAAGAATGTGCCGGCAGGGGGCCCTTGTCACCGATTTCCATTCCGGGATGGGACCTGAACGGAACAACTTCCTCCGGCGCAACCGGATCATTGCAGGCATGGCCGATGCCACCCTGGTGGTGGAGTCCGCCCTGTCAGGGGGTGCGCTGATCACCGCCTCAATGGCCTCCTCCTACCAGCGGGATGTCCTGGCCGTACCCGGACGGGCATCCGATGAACGTTCAAAGGGATGCAACATGCTGATCAAGAAAAATGTGGCTGCCCTGGCTGAATCAGCGAAAGATGTTTTGAACCATCTGAACTGGAAGGCCGAACCTGGCAGGAGATCTTCAACCACACCTGAACCGGAGCCCTGTACTCCCGAAGAGAAAAGATTGCTGGAGCTGATCCGCAGCCAGGGGGGACTGACGCCGGGTGAGCTCAGCATGCGTTCGGGCCTTCCGGTACAGGTGGTCCTTTCCCTGCTTATGCAAATGGAACTGAACCGATGGGTCCGTGCAGAGCCGGGGAACCTGTACCGGGCCTTGATCGAACATCACTGATTCCATCAGGAAGGAGGCTATGTTTTCCGACAATGTTTAATGACATACCGATGATATGATTAAGGACATGTCCACCTGTGCTAAATAGTTTTAGATTTACGATCGTTGAACACTTAATCTTTCGTTATGGATCAAAAAGTTGAACAGTTTATGGCCCGAATCAAGGCCAAGAACCCGGCTGAACCTGAGTTTCATCAGGCAGTACATGAAGTGGCTGAATCGCTGATTCCCTACATTGAGGAGAATCCCAGATATAAACACTCCAAAATTCTTGAAAGGATGACCGAACCTGAACGGGTCATCATGTTTCGTGTTCCCTGGATTAATGACAAAGGGGATGTGGAGATTAACCGGGGTTACCGGATCGAGATGAACTCTGCTATCGGTCCCTATAAGGGCGGATTGCGTTTTCACCCCACGGTCAACCTGGGCATCCTGAAATTCCTCGCTTTCGAACAGGTATTGAAAAACAGCCTCACCACACTTCCCATGGGAGGCGGCAAAGGCGGGTCCGATTTTGATCCGAAAGGAAAGTCGGACAACGAAGTGATGCGTTTCTGCCAGAGTTTTATGACGGAACTGAACCGGCACATCGGCCCGGATACGGATGTACCCGCCGGGGACATAGGAGTGGGCGGCCGTGAAATCGGATTCCTGTTCGGACAGTATAAGCGGATCAAGAATGAATTCACAGGCGTGCTGACAGGAAAGGGTCTTCAATGGGGCGGCAGCCTGATCAGGCCCGAAGCCACTGGTTACGGAGCCGTATATTTTGCCCAGGAGATGCTTGGTACCAAAGGAGACTCCCTGAAAGGAAAGATTGCAGCCGTGTCGGGTTCCGGGAATGTGGCCCAGTATACGGTGGAGAAACTTACCCAGCTTGGTGGGAAAGCCGTGACGCTCTCCGATTCTTCCGGATCCATTTATGACCCCGACGGAATCGATGCGAAGAAACTGGCCTGGGTAATGGAACTTAAGAACATCCGTCGGGGCAGGATCAGGGAGTATGCAGAACATTTCGGTTGCGAGTATTTCGAAGGTAAAAAACCTTGGCATGTGAAATGTGATGTGGCCTTTCCATCTGCAACGGAGAATGAGATCGATAAAGAGGATGCAGAAACACTGCTTAAAAACGGATGCAAGGTGGTCAGTGAAGGGGCCAATATGCCTTCCACCCCTGAAGCTATTGAGGTCTACCTCGCGAAAAAGATACTTTACGGTCCGGGCAAGGCAGCCAATGCAGGAGGTGTTGCCGTATCCGGACTGGAAATGACTCAGAACAGCATGCGGCTGCCCTGGTCGAGGGAGGAGGTGGACAGTCGCCTTCAGACCATTATGAAAAACATCCATCAGACCTGCGTGGATTTCGGAACCGAGGCTGATGGCCACATCAACTATGTAAACGGGGCCAATATAGGCGGTTTTGTGAAGGTCGCCGATGCCATGCTGGCCCAGGGGGTCGTCTGATTCTTTCTTTGAAAGGAATAGCATAAGAGTATAGATTTTCGTCCCTTATGTTGTATGTTTGTATCCGCAAAAATGCTCACGGATTCACATACACACCTTTACCTGGATGCCTTTGACCGGGATCGCGAACAGGTGATCGAAAGGGCGGTAGATACGGGAATTAACCGCATGCTGTTGCCCAATATAGACAGGGCGTCCATTGCTCCTCTTTTGGCTCTGGTTGAACGGTTCCCGGACCACTGTTTTCCCATGATGGCCCTCCACCCCACCTCCATAAAAGCGGATTACAGGGAAGAACTGAAACACATTGAAGAAGTTGCACAGAAAAAGGAGATCATCGCCATTGGTGAAACGGGGATGGACCTGTACTGGGATAAAACTTATCAGAGGGAACAGGAGGATGCCTTTGCCATCCAGATAGGCTGGGCCATGGAACGTGACCTGCCCCTCGTTATCCACACAAGGGACTCGTTTAAGGAAATATTCAGGGTCCTGGATTCTGCCGGGGGATCCGGACTGAAGGGAGTATTCCATAGTTTTACAGGTGGAATGGAAGAGCTGGAGCGTGCCCTTTCCTATGATTTTATGATCGGGATCAACGGTATCGTTACCTTTAAAAACTCCGGACTGGACCAGGTGGTTCGCCAGATCCCCCCGGACAGGCTCCTGCTGGAGACCGATGCTCCCTTCCTGGCACCGGAACCCTACCGGGGAAAAAGAAACGAAAGCAGTTACCTGCTTCAAACGGCAGCAAAAGTGGCAGAAATTCATAACTTGACCGTGGACGAGATCGCATCCATTACCACGGCCAACGCAGAGCTGCTTTTTCGCTTGAAATCCCGGAATGAAAGCTGACAGACCCGCCATATTACTAATCTATACCGGTGGCACCATCGGGATGATCAACAATCCGGCCAACGGTTCATTGAAGCCCGTTGATTTCAAGAAGATCATGAAACTGATCCCTGAAATTAAAAGCCTGGGATACCGTATTGATTCATACTGTTTTAATCCCCCTTTAGATTCCTCCGAGATTCAGACGGATACCTGGATCCGTTTGGCCGAGATCATTGAAAATAATTACCAGGATTTTGATGGCTTTGTCGTTCTGCATGGAACCGATACCATGGCCTATTCGGCATCCGCGCTCAGTTTTATGCTTGAGGACCTGACCAAGCCCGTGATCTTTACGGGAGCCCAGCTACCCCTGGGCGTTCCCCGCACCGATGGCAAGGAAAATCTGATCACTTCCATGGTAATTGCTGCTGCCAAGGAGTATGGCAAACCGCTGGTACCTGAAGTATGCATTTATTTTGAAAACAATCTTTCCAGGGGAAACAGAACCACCAAGGTGAATGCGGATGAATTCAATGCATTTCAGTCGCCAAACTATCCCTACCTTGCCAAAGCCGGGGTACATCTTGTTTACAACCGGGAATCCATTATGTATCCCCGGAAATTCAGGGAACTGGTGGTCCATAAGAAGTTCAACACCGGGATAGCCATTCTGAAGCTGTTTCCAGGCATGACCCCGGAATACATGGATGCCATTCTGGGATATAAGGAACTTAAAGGGCTGATCCTTGAAACCTTTGGGGCAGGAAACGCACCCATGGATACATGGTTCACAGAACGGATTCAAAGGGCTGTTGATCAGGGGATCCTTATTCTGGATGTGACCCAGTGCCGGATGGGAAGTGTGGAGATGGGCAGGTATGAAACCAGCCGGCAACTATTAAATGCAGGCGTTGTAAGCGGTTACGATATTACAACCGAAGCAGCCACGACAAAAATGATGGTCCTGTTAGCTCAAAATATGGAGGATGAAGAGGTTAAAATGCATTTAAATAAATCGCTCAGAGGAGAAATCACACTGCCATGAGTGTTAGTTTTAATATTTTTTTGTATTTTTCGCCGCAAATTTCTCCTGAGTGGAAGATTTTTTTTTATGCGGGAGCGGTTCTTACAAAATTCTGAAGATAAGCGGGTTTGAGTGGCCCTACTAGTCTTTGCAGGTATAACGGAGAGGTGCAGGAGTGGCTGAACTGGCACGCCTGGAAAGCGTGTGTACCCCTAAAGGGTACCGAGGGTTCGAATCCCTCTCTCTCCGCAAAGTTCTTTGATCAGGATATCGTTTAGTAAATCTGCAGGGAGGGTCGATTGACTCCACTCTCTGCATTTTTTTATAATTTTATTGTATATTTTGAGATGATATGGAGAAGTCAGGTTGTTACCCTCTCCGCAGCAATTAAAAAAGGAGTACAGTTAGCCGTTTAAATCATTAACCTATAAAGGAAATATTTACGTTAAATAATCAAGTAAAACAAACAAACAACACCATGAAAAAATTATTTGCATTGATAGCCGTATTCGGGATGCTTTTTATGGGAGCATCGATCTTTGCGCAGGATGAAACATCTTCTGCTCAGGATGAACCACAGGTTGCTGAAGAGGTTGTAACCGAGTCGTCGGCTGCTGTAGAACCTGCTGCCGAAGAAGGTGGTGGACTTGCCGTGTTGCATACCACCCTTAAGACCAAATTCATCGAAGGAGGTGCCGGATTTATGGGCGCCGTGCTCCTGACGCTGATCTTTGGCCTGGCTCTGGCCTTTGAGAGAGTGATCTACCTGAACCTTGCTTCCACGAATACCGACAAGCTCTTGGGGGCTGTTGAAGAGGCGTTAAACAGCGGAGGCGTTGAAGCTGCCAAAGAAGTGTGCCGCAACACCCGCGGACCCGTTGCCAGTATTTTCTATCAGGGACTGGACCGCGTGGAGGAAGGCATCGACGTCGTTGAAAAATCCGTCGTCTCCTATGGTAGTGTACAGATGGGACTTCTGGAGAAAAACCTGAGCTGGATTTCCCTGTTTATTGCCATTGCGCCTATGTTGGGGTTCATGGGAACTGTGATCGGTATGATCGATGCATTTGATAACATCCAGGAGCAGGGAGATATTTCTCCGACCATTGTTGCCGGCGGTATCAAGATCGCCCTGATCACCACCGTGACTGGTCTGGCAGTGGCTATTATCCTGCAGCTTTTCTACAACTACCTGGTTTCACAGATTGACGGAATTGTGAACAAGATGGAAGATGCATCCATCACGCTTGTAGACTTGCTGGTAAAACATAATCTAAAAAAATAAGAAGCTATGGCTTTTTCTAAAATAACTAGAATCATATTGTGGGTTGTAGCCGGTCTCTCCATTGTGGTGATTCTGTTCTTTTACCTCGGGCCCAAAACCGTCGATGATTATGAGGCCTTTGTGGACCAGGTAGATGAACAACTGGCCCCTATGGATCTAACCCCCATGGGTGCCATGCCTACAATAGATACCACCCTCACAGACTCTGCTGCCATAGCTGAGAATATTGCAGCTGTGCAT
>CAYRLP010000062.1:9090-9720 GCA_964424935.1 uncultured Bacteroides sp. | reverse complement strand
ATCAGCAGCATAACCAGAAGAGATATGATTCTTTTCATTGGTTTATGTATTGTTTTGTCAGGATCAACTCGTCTCAGGAATAGAGGTTAGCACAGGCAGCACCTGGTAAAACAATATTACAAAAATTATTGCGATTGGGACCACGTTACTCGGATTGCATAATTGTTGTATATTACATTGTGTTTTATCAGGGATATGGCAGCACGGTGATTTATCTTTGACGAAGATGGACAAGAAAACTATACGAAGATTTAAAGAAGGTGATGCCGAGGCCTTTGATCTAATCTATCACCAGTACGCCAAAAAGATGTATTATTTTGCGCTGGGTCTGGTAAAAGATGAGGAGACTTCAAAGGATTTGGTACAAGAGGTTTTTATCAATCTATGGGAGAAAAAGGAGCTGGTAAACCCAAATCTGAACTTTGATAACTACATCTTTACCATAGTATATAATTCAATCCGTAAGTTTTTCAGGAAAAAGGCAATTGAGACAAAGGTCATTGATCACATCACTAAAAACTCTCCAGAAATGATAAAGAGTTCCGATGGGGCTTTGATTTACAATGAACTGTTCGAAATTGCCAGCAACACCATTGAGAAACTCCCGCACAAAAGAAAACAAGTGTATAA
>CAYRLP010000062.1:0-9080 GCA_964424935.1 uncultured Bacteroides sp. | reverse complement strand
GCAGGAGGGTATGAAAATCAAGGAGATTGCCAGCAAACTGAATATATCTCACCGAACTGCTGAAAACCATCTGGCAAGGGCGCTGAAATACCTGAAAGAAGAATTAGCCGGGATTTCACTCCAAGCACTTCTATTTTTCCACCTTTTCCTGACATAAAATTTTAGCTCCGGAGTGAGTGTTTTCATTTATTCAGGGATACATACATTAACAAGTAAAGGTCAGTTTTAGGTTAGAGTTGGTACACAAGGAGTACCCTATATCCTGCGGTACTCCTTGTTATCTAAATTTTATTTATCACATGAAATCAGAAGAAAAGAAGATCGACTACAATATCCTTTTAAAGTACTTTGAAGATCGGGCCAACAGGGAAGAAGTAGACCTAATCACCCAATGGATAAAGGAGCCTGAAAGCGGTTATAAATGTGAAAAATGCCTGCATCTGCTCTGGACTGAGCTGGAAACGGAGGTAAAAGGAACGGAGGTAGAACTGGAGTTTTTGCTTGATAAGATACATCATACCATTCATCTTAAGTCGGCCCGCAATACCGAGCATAAAACACGGGCTTCAGCCCAGACCCCGCGAATTTCTTTCAACCAACTATTCCGGAATCTCGGACGTATTGCTGCCATTTTTCTGGTACCCGTAATGGCTTATATCGGCTGGGAGATATACAGCCAGAGAATGTGGATAAAAAACCAGACCGAAGTAGGGTATAATAAGATCAGTTGCCCTATGGCGGCGAGGAGTCAGTTCGAATTGCCTGACGGAACTAAAGGATACCTCAACAATGGCAGTTCGCTACGGTATCCCATAATGTTTACTGGAAAATCCAGGGAGGTTGAATTGCTTGGCGAAGCCTTCTTCGATGTGAGGTACAACAAGCAAAGACCATTTATTATAAAAACGGTCGGACTGGATGTGAAAGTCCTTGGAACCAGGTTAAACATTCACTCGTACCCTAATGATGATTACCAGGAGATAACTCTCGAATCCGGATCCGTTGAACTAGTTCAGCGAGATCAGGGCCGGGAGGTTATGGTGGCGGAAATGAAAGCCGGACAGCATGCTGTATACCAGTTTGGAGATCACAGATCTGCTGCACCCAGACTAGATCGGGATCAGGATCTGATTGAGGTGGAAAATAATGAACAAATGAAGGATGTGGCTTCAACACTGAATCCCGGCAAAGAGACCATTCTCCGGATGGAGGAGGGGGACCTGTACCTGAAAA
The DNA here is from genome assembly GCA_964424935.1 of uncultured Bacteroides sp. Classification (GTDB taxonomy): domain Bacteria; phylum Bacteroidota; class Bacteroidia; order Bacteroidales. Next base: position 7,847 of record CAYRLP010000062.1, on the reverse strand, counting down.
AAGAGGAGACCAAATACTATACAGGATGGAAAGATGGGAAGCTGATATTAAGAGATGATCCCATGCCCATTCTGCTCAAAAGGATAGAACGCTGGTATAATGTGATTTTCAATATCGAGGATGAAGGGATCAATGAATATACCTATTGGGCAACATTTACAGATGAGACTCTGGATGAGGTACTTGAGAATTTATCACTTACCGGCATACAATTCCAAAAGCGCCCCAGGGAAACAACAGCCGATGGTACACTTATGACTCAGGTAATTGATGTATCAAGCAAATAATTACACCTTATACGGATACAAATAACCTAAAAAACAAATGCTTATGGGAGGAACATAAACCAACTACAGAAATCGGGAAAGTGTTGCAACACTTTCCCGAAGAATTCTGCTTTAACGCTAACAACCTGATCTACATCTACTCAAGAGATTGATAAATTGCTAAACGCTAAAACTTACTAAAACTATGAAAAAATGTAGAACAAGCATCCATGCGGTATCAAAATCATACGGCATGGCCAAATTACTGCGTATTATGAAACTAACCACAGTTCTGCTCCTGATCGCCACGTTTCAGGTTTTCGCCAGTGGGGTCTATTCCCAGCAAACAGATTTAACTCTCAGACTAGGTGAATCAAGTGTTGGTCAGGTGCTTACGGAAATTGAGAACCAGAGCGAGTTCTATTTTTTATTCAATCAAAAACTGGTTGATACTGAACGGAAGGTCGATGCACAATGGTCCAATAAAAAAATTGGGGAAGTCCTGGAACTTGTTTTCAACGGAACAAATACAGATTATGTGGTACTGGACAGGCAGATTGTACTATCCCCGAAGGAATACCTCGCAGAAGTAAAATCCACCTTTCAGCCACGAACCATTACCGGAACCGTGCTCGATGAAAATGGTGACCCATTGGCCGGAGCGAATATCCTGATTAGAGGGACCACCACCGGGGTGATCACCGATGCAAATGGCAACTACAGCATTGAAGCCGATGCGGGAGCCACCCTGGTATTCTCCTTTATTGGCTACACCAGCCAGGAAATTCTGGTTGGGAACCAGACCACGATTGATGTACAGCTTGAACTGTCAACGGTGGGTCTGGAAGAGGTGGTGACCATTGGATACGGAACCGTGAAAAAGAGTGACCTGACCGGTGCTGTGGGGTCCGTGGCCGGAGATAAGCTTAATGTTGGAGCCATCTCTTCGGTGGAACAGGCACTGCAGGGGAAAACCCCGGGTGTGATGATCAGGCAGACATCGGCAGAACCAGGGGGAGAACTGTCCGTTCGGATCAGAGGTTCGGGGTCCATTACTGCCGGGAACGAACCTCTCTATGTAATCGACGGCGTTCCCGTGACTACCTCCAACATTACAGGTAGCGGTGCATCCTATGATCGGTTACAGGGAAGGAGCAGTGCGCTGAGTGCACTGAATTCAAACGATATAGAATCAGTTGAGGTACTGAAGGACGCATCCGCCACCGCCATCTATGGTTCCAGGGGTGCCAACGGGGTGGTACTGATCACCACCAAGAGCGGTACAGCCGGAAAGGCAATAGTCAATTACAATGGATACGGAGGAGTTCAGTCTCCCGAAAGGAAGATTGACCTGTTGACAACCGATGAATATATAGAGGGACTTAACTATATACGAGAGCAGTTGGGTGAAGCGCCCGAATTCACCCCCGGAGATATCACGGCAATAGGAGCCGGAACCGATTGGCAGGATTACGTCATGCAGAATGGAGTCATCCAGGAGCACAATCTGTCCATTTCAGGCGGAACCCCAAACAGCAAATACTTTATATCCGGGAATTACTTCGACCAGGAAGGTATCGTTAAAAATACGGGTATCAAGAAATACATATTCAGGAGCAACCTTGAGCAGACGGTCGCAGATAAACTCACCCTCGGCCTTCACCTGAATGCCAGTTTGATCAATACAGACAATTCGCTGGAGGGCTTGCAGGAAAATGAAGATAGTGGCCCGGTGAATTCTGCCCTGGGGTATGATCCAACGGTACCGATAAAAACGGCGGACGGGGAGTATGCTACCTCCTTTGATCTGACCCTTACCCATCCGGCTCGTATCCTGAACGGCTTGTCATCGAAATCTGCCAGGACCAGGCTATTTGGCGATATAACGGCCTCCTATGAAATAATTGAAGGATTGCGCGCAAAAGTACTTGTGGGTGTTGACCGCAACGTGGCAAGGAGCGATTTTTACAGCAACCGTTTGACCATAAATGGAGGGGCCCAGAATGGGATCGCACAGATCAATGAAGTGGAGCGAACCCACCTTCTGACAGAAGGTACGCTCTCTTACATGAAGGACATCAATGAATCCAACCGGATCAATGCGGTGGCGGGTGTAACCTACGAGAATGTGGTGGATCGGAATTTCCGTGCAGGAACCGAAGGTTTCCCGAGTGATGCTTTTTTGACCAATAACCTGGGAGCCGGGGACCCCACACTGGCCAGCGTAAACTCGAATAAAAGCGAGTACACCCTCTTATCTTACCTGGGACGGGTTATTTATTCCCTTTATGATAAATATATGATCACTGCTTCTTACCGGATCGATGGTTCTTCCAGATTCGGGGTGGACAATAAATACGGATATTTCCCTTCTGTGGCACTGGGATGGAGGTTATCCGATGAGCTGTTCATTCCTGATCTGTTCAGCCAGTTAAAATTAAGGGCAAGCTGGGGGATCACCGGCAACCAGGATATCGGGAATTACAATTCACTGATGACCCTCTCTCCCGGAACCGTCTGGCTTGGAGATCAGGCCATGCCTATCGTAGGGCCGGCACGTAAACCTAATCCCGACCTGAAATGGGAGGAAACGGCACAATGGAATGTGGGGATTGATTACGGTTTTATGAATAACCGGATCCAGGGAGCTATTGACTACTATATAAAATTTACAGATGACCTGTTGCTTTCTTTACCGTTGCCCGTTTCCAGCGGATATTCCTCTATACTGACTAATTTAGGGGGAATGAAGAATAGTGGTTTCGAATTTGCAATCGACGCAAGGATCGTTTCCCGTACCGACCTGAGCTGGCAGGCCACCTTAAACTTTTCAACCCAGAAGAATGAGGTCACTGATATTGGTGATCTGGATGTGATCAATATGGGGAATGCCAAGCTTACCGGAAATACCACCATCACAAGGGTGGGTGACCCGTTGAATTCATACTATGGATTTAATGTTATTGGTTTCTTTGCAAGCCAGGGCGAGATTGATGCTTCGGCCCAACCTGGTGCAGACCTGGGATTCCCCATCATTGAAGATGTCGACGGCGATGGTTCCATTACACCTGACGACAGGATAATCCTGGGGAGTCAGTTCGCTGACTTTAGCTATGGGCTCAGCAATGTATTAAACTATAAGAACTTCACATTGGACCTGTTTATCCAGGGAGAACACGGAGCAGACCTGCTGAATGTGAATACGGTTCAGGGTATGTATCCTGCCAATTTCAGGAGGAACAGATATGCACCGCTGATCACGGACCAGTGGAGACCGGATAATACGGATGCAGCATGGCCTACTGCGGTGAATCCTTATCGTTACGAATCTTACAAGGTCAATAATCTTGTTATTGAAGATGCATCCTATGTACGGTTGAAAACAGCAACGCTAAGCTACACGTTCTCCAATATCAATCTGGATATGTTTGAATCCATAAGGGTCTATTTGAGGGGACAGAATCTATTAACGATCACGGATTACAGCGGCTTTAATCCCGAAACGAACATGTTCGGCAGTGGATCGACTTCCAGATTGGACTGGAACGCATATCCTGTTGCCAGGACCGTGATGATTGGTTTGGATGTAACATTCTAATGATTCCATGAAGTGTCTTATACACGATAAATCTAGAAGATTATGAAAACAAAAGCCAAATATTTAAAATACGTACTAGTTCTTCCTTTACTATTCGTGTTTACCAGCTGTGAAGACGTGTTGGAGGAACAGATCTATTCCCAACTGGCTCCAGGCAATTACTTAACTACGGAGGCAGGTATTGAGGCTGCTGTGGGTGCGGTGTACAATCAATTCTTTAACAGGACGCGTGAAGGATACAGGTGGCTTATGGATGTATTTGAGGCAGGATACGGATACAACGAGGGGGGAAGCTTTGAAGCCAGATATGCTCAGATCCATGAAGATTTCCTCCTATCATCCCTCAGTTATCAGCCACTGGACAACTGGAACAATTATTATTACACCGTCCGGAATGCCAATATTGTCCTTGATAATTTGGAATTGTCGGAATTCGACCAGGACTTTTATACCGCAAAGAAAGGCGAGGCGCTGGCCTTGAGGGGCTATACCTACTGGCGGCTCTATAACTACTTTGGCCCGACCCCCATAATTACCTCCTCCCAGCCGGAAGAGGATAAGGTGGCCCGCGCTACAGAACAGGAGATGATGGCAAGGATTGAATCCGATCTGACCGAAGCAATTGCGGATCTTCCTGTTGAACGGGAGGACTGGGGCAGGATCACCAAGGGAGGCGCCATGGGCATTCTCTGCAAATACTATCTGAATACCAATCAGTGGGACAATGCAGCCAGCATGGCCCAGCAGATCATAAACCTGGGGGTTTATGAGCTTCAGCCAACCTATCGGGATATTTTTAGTTACGATAATAAAAAGAACGCGGAGCTTATGGTCGTGATCCCCAGTGATGCGACAAACGCGGGTGACTGGGTCATGCAGGGCCTGACTATCCCCAATGATTATGTTTTTCCGCCAGGTATAGGCACCTATGCTGCTAGGCTGTATGGCTACGACTGGTTTGTGGATTCCTTTGATCCGAATGATACAAGGGACGATGATTTTGTATTGGGATATGTCAACACTACAGGGGATTCCATACCCGGATACGGGGTTGATAAAACCCTGATCAGATTTAAATATTCTTTGGATCCCAACGGCAATGGAGTTAGTGCCGGATTTGATTTCGTCATTCTCAGATATGCGGATATCCTGATGGCCAGGGCGGAAGCTTTGAATGAGATCAACGGACCCAACCAGGAGAGTATCGATCTGATCAATATGATCAGGGTCAGGGCTGGGGTTTCTCCTGTGCCGCTGGCATTATTTGCTTCTAAAGAGGATTTGCGCCTTGCTATTCTTCAGGAAAGAGCGTGGGAGTTTTTCATAGAATGTAAGTCCAGGGAAGATTTGAGAAGGCACGGTCTTTTTATCGCTGCTGCCCAGGCGAGGGGTATAAATGCCCAGGATTATATGGACTTATACCCCATCCCTCAATCAGAGATTGAGGCGAATCCCAATTGTGAACAAAATCCTGGATATTAACCCTATACATGGATCAAAGAGGCTGTATCATCGGGTGCAGCCTCTTTGTTTTACGGAAGGAGGTCACGGGCTTCGATGAAATTCTTTTTTCGAACGAAATATCAACAATCACAACATAATAACCCGAATTAAAAATTATCTACAATGAAAAAATCCTTTTTATATCTGCTGGTGATCATGGCAGCCGTTTCCCAGCTTCAGCAATGCGTTCAGGAAAATGCGGAACAACAACACCCCAATTTCATCATCCTGTTCGCGGATGATCTGGGCTACGGGGACCTGAGCGTGTATGGACATCCGACCATCCGTACACCAAATCTGGATCAAATGGCCGAGGAAGGATTGAAATGGACCAACTTCTATGTCGGGGCCAGTGTTTGCACGCCCAGCAGGGCCGCATTGCTGACAGGAAGGTTACCTATCAGAAGCGGCATGATGAGTCCTGTGAACCGGGTCCTGTTCCCCGATTCCCGCAACGGCCTTCCGGCAAGTGAGGTCACCCTGGCAGAACAGCTGAAAACAGCGGGCTATGCCACGGCCTGTATCGGGAAGTGGCATCTCGGTCACAGGGAGCAGTATCTGCCGACAAATAACGGATTCGACTACTATTACGGAATTCCCTACAGCAACGATATGGACTTGGTGGTGGATCTCACAACCATCGGAGGATATTATGATTTCTGGAATTCAGAGGAGCGAAAAGACTACAATAACTTTAATGTCCCCTTGATGCGTAATACGGAGATCATTGAACGCCCGGCGAACCAGCATACCATTACAAGGCGCTATACCGATGAATCCATTAAATTTATCACGGAAAACAAAGACAAAAATTTCTTTGTATACCTGGCCTACAATCTTCCCCATGTCCCGCTTTTTGCTTCCGAGGATTTTGAAGGCACCAGTCCGCGAGGCCTGTACGGAGATGTGGTGGAGGAAATCGATCACAACGTGGGACGGATTTTGACCATACTCCGCGAGACAGGATTGGATAAATCTACTATCGTAGTGTTTACTTCGGACAACGGACCCTGGCTGATCATGAACGAACAAGGCGGAAGTGCTGGCTTACTCAGGGAAGGAAAGGGCTCAACCTGGGAAGGTGGTATGCGTGAACCCTGTATATTCTGGGCTCCCGGCAGAATCAAGCCCAGAATTGTTACCGGAATTGGTACCACCATGGACCTGTATACGACCTTCAGTCAATTGGCAGGAGTTCCTGTTCCCGACGACCGGGTGGTCGATGGAATGGACCTGAGTTCCACATTGTTTGAAGGGGAGGAGAGTCCAAGAAGGGAGATGTTTTACTACCGGGGAGACCGCTTGTTTGCCGTCCGGGTGGGAGATTATAAAGCCCATTTCATTACCCAGTCGGGTTACGAACCACAAGCCACGGAGCATGATCCGCCGCTTCTCTACAATCTAAATGTGGATCCATCTGAAAAGTATGACATTGCTGCGGACCATCCGGAAATGATCGAGGTGATCATGGAAGTTGTCCGGCAACATAATGAAGCCCTGGTCAAAGGACCGGATATGTTGAAAGACAGAGGAACCCAATAGGCTGTAAACCTTCCTGGCTATGAATTACTAACCTTATTAGTTATGATGAGGGGTAAATATGCAATCTTACTTGTTCTGTTTATTGGCTTTCTTGCAGGCTGTTCCAGTAAAGAAGGGACTTATGACCGTCCCAATATAATTCTGATCCTGGCTGATGATCTGGGCTTTGAAACCCTGACCGTGAATGGAGGGGAATCCTACCATACTCCGAATCTCGACCAGCTTGCTGCAGAAGGCATGCGGTTTGAACATTGTTATGCCCAGCCACAATGTACGCAAACCAGGGTACAGCTGCTTACAGGGATTTATAATGTAAGGAACTATATCCGGTTCGGAATGCTAGATACCAGTCAGGTAACCGTAGCCCAGTTGTTCAGGGAAGCCGGATATGCTACGGGTATTGCGGGAAAATGGCAACTGGGGAAAAATCCCGATAACCCGGACCAGCTGGGATTTGACGAGTATCTGTTATGGCAGGTTACCGAAGGCAGAATGGATTCCTCCGGGCGGGATACCCGGTATTCCCAGCCCGTGCTTGATTTGAACGGACAATTAATCACATTCGAATCCCGGGATTATGGCCCGGAGGTGATCAATGAATTCAGCATGGATTTTATCGAAAAATACAGCTTGGAACATACCCCCTTCTTTTTCCTATATACCATGATGCTCGTCCATTGTCCGTTCAGTCCCACGCTGGACTCACCCGAGTGGATGACAGATGATACGACCGTGATGAAATACAAGGGACAGGCCCATTATTTTGACGACATGGTCGGATACATGGACAAAATGGTGGGGAACATCTATGCCAAACTGGAGGAACAGGGCATAGCGGATAACACACTCCTTATCTTTACTGGTGACAACGGGACGGATACTCCTATCGTTTCCAGGTTCCAGGGAAGAGAGGTGGCCGGAGCCAAGCAATTGACAAC
>CAYRLP010000061.1:0-9736 GCA_964424935.1 uncultured Bacteroides sp. | reverse complement strand
TCCCAGTCCTACGGAAAGTTCCCGTTTTACTCTTTCAAGGCTCTGTAATCGAAGCAGCACCTGGTTCAGCATCTCCAGGTCCTTCTTTTTCTCACTGGTTTCCAATTCTTTACGCAACTGGGTCAGGGCTTTTTCCACAACCATCATTTTATAGGAAAGCAGGGATTTTGGGACCTCAAATCCCAGATTTTCCCCAGGCAGCTCCACATGGGCCTCTTTGCGCTTCCACACTTTGCTCAGTTCATATCGTGAGGTATATATATCGACCGCCAGTTTTCTGACACCTTCCTGATCGTGGTAAATGAAATATCTTTCAGCCACTTCACTTCCGTTTTCGATCAGGTCCTTTACATCCTCAAAGATCTGCTTGTAAATCAGGTTGGTAAACTCAAGTTCATCATTCTGAATTTCCCTGATAATATATTGAGCCACACTTATTTCCGAATCTTCTTCGCCGTGTATACGAAGTCTCTGGTTCCCAAATTTCAGAAGAAAATAGATGATCTCACGTTCTTCAACCTCGGAATACACATGCTCGACAAAACCGGGAACCAGGGGTTGACGGGGCAGGGTCGTGGCGGTTTCCTGCTGCAGGGTTTGCCCGGATTGTTCCCTTCGCCACTTTTGTTCCTGTTTCTTCTGCCGTATCTTATTGGTCTCATTATACAGGACCTGTTCCTCCACTCCCAGCAGCAGGCTGCTCTCCTTCAGATAGACACTTCTTAAAATTCCATCAGGAATGACGGAGACCGAACGCACAATATCGGTGATAAGCTGGGCTCTTTTTACGGGATCGTGTTGTGCGTCAGCCAGAAGAAGTTGAGTTTTAAAGGAGATGAAGTCCTTTTCATTGATTTTTATGTATTCAAGAAGTTCCGAGGAACTATGGGAACGGGCGAAGGAATCTGGATCCTCCCCATCAGGCAACATGACCACACTGACATTCATTCCTTCCTCCAGGATCATATCAATTCCCCTGAAAGAGGCCCTGATCCCGGCCTCATCTCCGTCATACAAGATGGTAATATTGGGTGTAAAGCGCTTGATCAACCGGATCTGGTCCGTGGTAAGAGCTGTTCCGGAAGAAGCCACCACGTTTTCGATGCCCGCCTGATGCATGGCGATCACATCGGTATAACCTTCCACAAGAAAGCATCTTTCCTTGGATACAATGGTCTTCTTAGCCTGGAAAAGGCCATATAGCACCCTGCTCTTGTGATAGATATCCGATTCGGGCGAGTTCAGGTATTTGGCAATGCTTTTATCCGTTTTCAGCGTCCGCCCCCCAAAACCAATAACATTTCCGGAAAGGGAATGGATAGGAAAAATCACCCTTCCTGCAAAACGGTCAAACAGATAATCATCCCGTTCAATGGTCAGGCCTGTAAGGATCAGGTAATCCCTTTTATACCCGTTTTTTTCAGCTTCAGTGGTAAAAGCATTCCGTTTTTCAGGACTGTAACCCAACTCGAACTTTTTTATGACCGCATCCCGGAATCCCCGGTTTCTGAAATATGCAAGGCCAACAGCCCTTCCTTCTTCGCCGTCCAGCTGGGATGAAAAATAACCCGCAGCAAAAGCAGTAACGGCCATCATACTCTCCCGTTCATTCCGTTGCTGAATTTCGGCCGGGGTAAGTTCCTTTTCCTCGATGGCGATGTTATACTTCTGAGCCAGATATCTGAGCGCTTCAGGATACGAAAGCTTTTCATGTTCCATAAGGAACCCGACCACGTTCCCTCCTTTGCCCGAACTGAAATCCTTAAAAATACCCTTGGCCGGGGAAACCATAAACGAGGGCGTTTTTTCATTGGTGAAGGGGCTGAGGCCCTTGTAATTTGCACCACTTTTCTTAAGGGTGACAAAATCTGAAATTACCTCCACAATGTCGGCCGTATCAAAAATCTGATTTATGGTCTGCTGGTCAATCATCCTGTCTAAAAGTAAAGAATCTAATTGTTCAGCCAAAATCTTATCTTTACGTATACAGAATATATTTCGGCGGCTTTGAATGGGATGAAAGGGAACAGGGCATGAAAAAAATGGTTGTTCTTACAGGGGCGGGCATGAGTGCTGAAAGTGGTCTGCGAACCTTCCGTGAGATGGGAGGCTTGTGGGAGGAGTATGATATATATGAAGTAGCCAGTCCGGTAGCCTGGCAAAGGGACCGTTCACTGGTTCTAAGGTTCTACAACGAACGAAGAAAACAGCTGCTTGAGGCAGAACCCAATAAGGGCCACCTTGGCCTGGTGGAACTGGAACAGGATTTCGAGGTGCATATAATTACCCAGAACATTGACGATTTGCATGAAAGGGCTGGATCAAGCCGCATCCTGCACCTGCATGGAGAGCTGCGTAAATCACGCAGTACCCTGGATCCCGGATTGATTTATGATATTGAAGGATGGAAACTGGAGGAAGGGGATTTATGTGAAAAAGGATCGCAGTTGCGCCCTCATGTGGTCTGGTTTGGCGAGGCCGTGTCGGCCATTGAGGAGGCCGCAAAAGTGGCTTCGTCTGCGGATATTTTTGTAATCATCGGAACATCCATGAATGTGTACCCCGCTGCAGGGCTGATCAATTATGTTCCGGCATCGGCCCCCGTCTACGTCATTGATCCCAACGTAGTCAATATACCGGTCTATCCACGTGTACACGTGATTCAGAAAAGCGCAGGGGAAGGAGTTCAGCTGCTGAAGGAGGAAATCAGAAATGCATAAACAGACGGGAATCAACAGGAGGATCTTCATTTGGATTCTGGCCTTCGGGGGATTGGCTGTACCATTGAAGGGGCAGCAGTTGAATGTCGGTTTTTTTGCAGGAGTAAATGCTTCCCAGGTGGACGGGGACACCTATTCCGGATTCAATAAGCTGGGATTAACCGCCGGGGCAATTATGAACCGCCTGATAGATTATAACATCTACTGGCAGGGGGAAGTCAAGTACGGTGTCCGTGGCGTATATGAAGGTCCGGATGAAAACAACCAGGCCCTTTACCGGAGCTCCTATCATATCGTGGAATTAGCCCTTTCTGTTCATTACCTTTATGAGAAGCGGGTCATGGTGGAAATAGGGACTTCACCCGAACTGTTAATTGCGGCCCGTTTCCGGGATGAGAATGGAATTATGGATCCGTCCACCTACCCGGACAACAGAAGATTCGGATTAAGTGTTTTTGCCGGGCTGGGATATTGCTTTAATGAAAAATTGATGGCTGGATTGCGTTATACGAATTCAGCCATACCATTTCGTGATCCCGAAGAATGGAACCATCCTCAGTACCGTGGTTATTTTCATAATGTGATCACACTCACCCTCGCTTACAGCTTCGTTCCGAAATAGTCAGGCGTAGGCAACGGTGGCTATACAGATCTGACTATAGAACCGGTCGATCAGCACCTGAGTACAGGCCTCCAGCGTGGCACCTGTTGTAATGACATCGTCTATGATCAGAATCTTTTTACCGTTCAGATCCGGAGGATCATCACAAAGGGTGAATGCAGTGGCCATGTTTTCAAAACGTTCCTGCCTGCTCATAAGCGTTTGGGATCGCTGATGCCGTGTACGGCGGAGCAGTTGGTGTGCAACCGGGATTCCTGTAACTTCTGATGCTCCCCGGGCAATGAGTTCACTCTGGTTATAGCCGCGCTGTCTCAGTTTTTTAGGGTGAAGGGGAACCGGGATCATCAAATCACAGTCCAAAAGGCCCGCATGTTTCAGTGCAAGGCCCAGCAGGCGCCCCAGATACAAACCGGCCCTGAGATTACTGCGGTATTTTAAATCATGCAGCAGAACCTGGTAGGCGGATCCTTTTTCAAGCCGGAACAGAGACGTTCCGGATAGGACAGGTACGCGTCCCCAGAAAATGCTGCTGACCGGATTCTTTTCCGGGTTCCCCAATCCGGATCGGGGCAGTCGGATTTCACACCGGTAGCAGAGTACACTCCGGTGGGTAGGAAGCCTGCTTCCGCATATGATGCAGTTCGAAGGGAAGAATAGTAAAAACAGATCAAGAAACCATTGCACCTTTTTACAGGATGGATGGGACGAACCGACTATGTATCAGCCAGCCTTTTGGTGGAAAGCAGTCCGCATGCGGCCCAGATATCCTGTCCCCTGCTGGCCCGGATGGTAGTGGTGATTCCCTTGGCATTCAGCTTTTCCTTAAACCCAATCATGGTTTCCTCATCGGGTGATTCAAGCGGGGTGTCCGGTATGGGGTGAAACCTTATCAGGTTGATACGGCAGCGGATCCCATGCAGGATCCTGGAAAGTTCGTTCACGTGGGCGGCCGAATCGTTAAAGTCTTTGAACAGAATGTACTCGAATGAAACCCTTCGCTGTTTTCCGAAATCCCAGGATCTGATCTCTTGCAGCACTTCCTTCAACGGATAAACTTGCTGGACCGGCATCAGCTTGCTCCGCTCCTCATCAAAAGGGGTATGGAGACTAACAGCGAGATGCACCTGGCTTTTGTTGAGGAACTCCATCATTGCCGGAACAAGACCGATGGTGGAGACCGTGATTCTCCGGGGACTCAGTGCAAATCCCCACTCGGATGTCAGCACCTCCAGACTTTTCAGTATTTCTTCCAGGTTATCCAGCGGTTCACCCATGCCCATATAAACCAGGTTGGTAATGGACTTCCATTCGGGGATGCTCCGGTACTGGTTCAGAATCTCTCCTGAACTCAGGTTCCCCTGGAAGCCCTGTTTCCCGGTCATGCAGAAGAGGCAGCCCATTTTACAGCCTACCTGGGAAGAAACACATACCGTTCCCCGATTCCCCTCCGGAATGTATGCGGTTTCGATGAATTTCCCTTCGAGGGCCGGGAAAAGGTATTTTCGGGTACCGTCCACGGATTCCTGCACCGTTACGGGATCCCTGAATCCCACATCATACCGGTCACTAAGAAGGGTACGGGTCGTTTTGGCGAGATTGGTCATCTCATCGAAGGAACTTACTTCCTTTTTATAGAGCCATTGTGCCAGCTGCAGGCCTGTATAGGATGGAAGCCCCAGGCTATGACTCAGCGCTTGTAATTCTTCCAGTGTCTTGCCAAACAGATGTTCCTGCATGTATCAGAAATATATTTCCGAGATAATATGACCGAAAGGGATGCCCTTGCTGATAAGTATATCCCTGGATTCCACCACCATATCGGCACTTCCGCAAAGGTAGTATTTTAAGGCGGGATCCAGCGCCTGCTGGTCTTTCAGATAGTCGGTAACCCGCCCGGGATAAACCCCGTCGCCGGTCTCTGCGGTACAACATCGGATGTAATTGTCCCCCAGAGCCTCGTGGAATTCATCGTAGAAGTGAAATTGTTCCAGGTAGCGGTTCCCGTGCAGCAGGACCTTATTGTCCCCCAGCCCGGATCGAAGCATGGACAAGAAGGGGGCGATCCCTGTTCCTGTGGCAATCCATACCGCCGGTTCAGGGCTTCCTGTAAACTCTCCTCCGGCAACTGTGATCCAGATTCTGTCCCCCGCTTCCAGGTCCGAAAGCTGCGGCGTCAGGTACCCCTCCTCCACTCTTTTATACAGGATCCAGACTTCTTCCTCCTTTTCTCCGCTGCAGATACTGTACAGGCGCCGGGCGTCATTCTCTTTGATGGCGATACCGATGACCTGTCCGGCAACAAAATCAAAAGTCCGTTTAAAACCGATCAGGAAGATCCCGGGGGATAATTCTTCAGTAAAAAGGATGGTAACCGGATGCGTCATATTGTTCGTGTCTGCCCTCATTCTAACTCGGTCTTATCCCAAGGAAACGGATCACAGAAGCTATACCCTGATGGAATATTCCTTCGTTCAGCACGATTTCTGTTTTTTGAAGAAGAAGGATATCCATGGATTCAAAATCGTTTGCCAGCATCTGTTCGTCGTAGAGCAGTTCCGGGGATTGTGGACCGCCCGAATGTCTGTTCAGCTGCTCCTTGTGAAACGCTTCCAATATCAGGGATCCACCTGGCTTCAGGGATTCATATGCAGTTCGGTGGAGATAGGCCCGGAGTGCCGGATCCACGTGAAAAAAGATAAGGCCAACAGCATCGTAATGCTTTTGTCTGAAAGGGAAGTCTTCCAGTTCACAAACCGTGTAATTAATACCAACCCCCTGTTCAGATGCGAGAGCAAGTGCCTTTCTTTTACCATAGTCGCTCTGATCAAAAGCATCTACCGACCAGCCTCTACTTGCTGCATATACAGCATTTCTCCCCTCTCCTTCACCCGGCAGCAGCAGACGGCCGGGTGTTGACTTTTCAAGCTGGGCGGAAAAAAACAAATTGGGATTTCTGCCATACACATAGGCTTCCGAACGGTATCTTTCATCCCACATCCGGGTTTTAATGGAGGCAAGGGACATCAGAGCGAATCTTCATCAGCGGGTTCCCAGAGCTCAATTTTATTGCCGTCGGGATCCATGATCCAGCCGAATTTCCCATAGGGATATTCTTCCATTTCCCCCACAATCCGGACTCCTTCTTCTTTCAATACCCGAAGCAGTTCTTCCAGGTTTTCAACCTGGTAGTTGAACATAAAATCCCTGGTGGCGGGTTGAAAATAGGTCGTATCTTCCGGAAACACACTCCATGCGGTATAACCTGCTTTATCAGGATCCTCATCCTGTCTCCATTTGAAGAGGGCCCCGTGCTCCCCGCTTTCAATACGGAGATGCTCAGCGTACCACTGCTTTAAAGCTGATGGGTTGGCGGATTTAAAGAATACACCACCCAATCCTGTAACTCGTTTCTTCATAGTATAGAGATAACCAAATCCGCAGAAAAATGTTGAATCTCGAAAATATTTACTTTCTTGTTGACGCTAAACGAAAAGACTATCTTATGAAAAGACTCACTTTGTTATGGGCTGTGGTGATGGTTTGTTCCCCAATTCTTCTGGCAGGGGGCTTAAAAACCAACACCAACCAGAGCGCTGCCTGGGTTCGGACCCTATCCCGCAATGCTACACTGGGGGTTGATGGCGTTTATTTCAATCCGGCAGGACTGGCCCAGTTGAGCAATGGGCTGCACCTGTCCCTGTCCAACCAGACCATTCTGCAGACCAGGACCGTTACCAGTGATTATACCTATTTATCGGGAACCCCGGTTACCTATGAGGCTGAACTTACGGCTCCCATATTCCCGAGTATTTATGCAGCCTACAAAATGGATAAATGGACCTTTTCCGCCGGATTTAATCTTGTTGGCGGAGGCGGAAGCGCCGATTTTCCAACCGGACTTCCCTCCTTTGAGGTACCCATGGCCTCCGTGGTACCGATGCTGCAGGCTGCCTTAGCGCCTATTGATGCCGCCATCGGTGGAATGGGATTTCCGGATCCCGGATTTCGCAACATTACCGGGTATGATCTGAATGCCTCTTTTAACGGATCCTCAAACTATATAGGATACCAGATCGGGGCCACCTATGCTATTAACGACATGATCTCCGTGGCTATCGGGGGCCGGTTGGTTACGGCAAAAAATTCCTACGAAGGAGCCCTGGCCGGTTTTACCATTGATGCACCGGCGGCTTACGGAGGGACCATGCCTCCCGGTGATTACCTCAGGATAGTGGCCCAGACCCCGGGCCTTGACGCAGGAACAGTAGCCCTGCTTCAGGCCACCGCAGGAGGACTGGATGTGGCTACGGCCGATAAGCAGCTGAATGCCGTACAGACGGGTACCGGTTTTACCCCTATAATCGGGGTGAATGTGCACCTGACCGATATGGTCAATATTGCAGCCAGATATGAGCATCATACCAAGATGGAACTGACCAACGAAACGGAGGTGGATGATGTGGGTATGTTTCCCGACGGGGAAAAACAGAGGGCAGACCTCCCGGGCATGTTTGCCCTGGGTGTGCAGGTCAGTCCCTTTGACAAGCTTACGGCCAGCGCAAGCTTCAGCTACTTCCTGGATAAATCTGCCTACTATGGCAATGTGAACGAGTCAGGCGAGCAGATCAATAATGAAACAACCATTGATGAAAACGGTTACATCATTTCAGCCAGCCTGGAGTATAAGCTTCTGGGGATCCTCGGGATCAGCGCCGGATTTTCCACGGGAAACAACGGGGTGAACGACAATTACCAGTCGGACATTACCAATGCCCTTATGAATAACACCGTTGGCGGGGGCGTATTTGTGGATCTGGGGGAAAAGATTACCCTTAATGCCGGCTTTAGTTATGTCATGTACAAAGATTATGACAAGGACTATTCGTATGAACTGGCGCCCAACGTTGATATTCCCTATACCACCACCTATGGAAAGAACACCATGATTTTTGCCATAGGAGTGGATATCAACCTTTAGTACCATCACAGATTGAAATAAAGAGCCGCCCCGCTGAGATGGGGCGGTTTTTTTATCAATCCCCCTCCAGGTGGCTGATCACCACTGCGCCCACGCTGTCGGAAAATACATTGACCGTAGTGCGAAACATGTCCAGGATACGGTCAACGGCCAGGATCATGGCCACCCCTTCCAGGGGAAGGCCGACGGCGTTCAGTATGATACTGAGCATTACCAGGCCGCTCATGGGGATGCTGGCCGCACCGATGGAGGCCAGTACGGCCGTGAGGACGATAATGCCCTGCTGGGCCAACCCAAGGTCGAAGCCATATACCTGGGCAATAAATATGGTGGCCACACACTCATAGAGGGCCGTACCGTCCATGTTGACAGTGGCCCCTATGGGAAGGACAAAACCGGCCGCCTTCTCAGAGGCCCCGGACACCTCGGTTACCGCCTTAAGGGTCAGGGGCAGGGTGACGATGGTGGAACAGGTGGAAAAGGCCGTCATCAATGCGGAGAGCATGCCCCGGTAATGTTTGGCCGGACTCAATTTCCCCACATACCTCAGGATCAGGGGCAAGGTGATCAGGAAGTGAACGGCCAGACCCGCCATGACCACCAGGAAGAATTTTCCAAGGGATGCAAAGGCATCAAAGCCGGTTTTAGCTACGATGCCCGCAATGATCCCAAAAACACCAATAGGGGCAGTCCAGATCACAAAAGAGGTCAGTTTCATCATCGCCTCGAAAGCG
Organism: uncultured Bacteroides sp.; assembly: GCA_964424935.1. Classification (GTDB taxonomy): domain Bacteria; phylum Bacteroidota; class Bacteroidia; order Bacteroidales. Next base: position 682 of record CAYRLP010000061.1, on the reverse strand, counting down.
GCCTTGAAAAAGTTGCCCATCAGAGAAGCCTGTTCCGCTTTTAGCCTGGTTACGAAAAAACCAAACAGCAGGGAGAAGAAGATAACCGGAAGGACATCTCCGTTGGCCATGGCTGCGAAGGGATTCTCCGGGATCAGGTTCAGCAGTAATTCGCCAAAACCCTGATCGACTACCCCAATGTTTTCCGGCTGCTCGAGCAGTCCGATTTCAGCACCCCTGCCTGGCTGGAAGATGTTCACCAGAATCTGACCGGTCAGAATGGCCAGAACACTTGTAGTAATGTAATAGATGAATGTGCGTAAACTTATCATTCCCAGCCCCCTACTGCTTCCAACCTGGATCACTGCACTGGTAATAGAGGTGATCACAAGGGGCAGAATAGCCATGCGCAGGAGGCGAAGAAATAATTCTTTCATGGGTTCAGCGACCTTCAGAATGGGTTCGCCAATCAGCCAGCCAGCAAGAATTCCAAGAAAGAAACCGGCAAAGATCAGATAAGTAAGGGTATGTTTCCCGGAACGCATGGTTTCAATAACGCAAAAATAAGGGAGAAATAAAAGCAGTTACTTTTCAACATCGCTTCGAATTTCGTTGCATAAGCTCTATTTTTGAAATACAAGGGATTAGGGATGAGCATGCCAAAAAATATCGTTGAAACTCCCCTGATGAAGCAGTACTACTC
>CAYRLP010000060.1:7210-9748 GCA_964424935.1 uncultured Bacteroides sp. | reverse complement strand
ATATTGATCCCTGAGTATATATCCCTGAAAGCGGCCACATCCCCCAGACGCTGAAAAGCCTCATCGGCCATGATGGGCAGGGGACTGTTCCGGGTCAGCCAGGCTATATCATCCACAGCCTCCTTGGGGAGGGGCTGTTCCACAAATTCCACACCCTGTTCGGCCAGCCAGTGAATCATATCCAGGGCTTTGTTTTTATCGGTCCATCCCTGGTTCACATCCACGTAAATGGGGACCCCGGTCACGGATCGAACCGTCTCGATCATCTCCCTGTCATTGCCTCCGCCCAGCTTCACCTTCAGCACCCGGAAGCCGGCCGCTTCCTCGGTTTTTTGTTTTACTACCTCCGGGGTATCGATCCCGATGGTAAAGGAAGTCACGGGCGTGTTTTCAGGGTCAATCCCCCAGAGTCTCCACAGGGGTAGATCCAGAAGCTTCCCGATCAGGTCATGGAGGGCAATATCCACACAGGCCTTGGCAGCCCGGTTCCCCTCTTCCACCCCATCCACATAGGCAAGAATATCGTCCAGCATAAAGGGATCCTTAAATTGTTCCAGGTCCAGTTTTTCCAGGAAACGGATCACCGATTCCTGCGTTTCTCCCAGGTAGGGAGGCATGGAGGCTTCCCCGTAACCGGTCAGGCCCTCGTATTCAATCTCGGTCAGCACCACCGGCGTGGTGTTCCTGGAGTTTCCCGCCACGGTAAAGGTGTGCTTTAGCTGGAGCTCATAGGGTCTGAAGCTGAGCTTCATCTTCCCGCTTCCGGAACCGGTCCTGGCGGCCGGGCTGCGTTCTGTGCTGCAGGCACTCAGAGGAAACGCTCCGGCCAGGGAAGCGGCACCCATATGTTTCAGAAAGGTCCTTCTTCCTTGCATCAGTCTTTTGTTTGGATGATCTCTTTGTAAAAAGCATTTTCATAAATTGGGCGAATACTATTGTACTCCTCCCCGGCGTCGGGCTCCTCCCCGATGATCCGGACGGTCCGGATGTAGATGTCCGGGTAGTGTTCAATGTAATTATCCTCTTCCGGATCCATGCTGTTGATGCTTACCCTTTCCCGCCAGCCGGCCGAATGGATGAACTCCCCGTCCCCCATGTAAAGGGCCACATGGGTGATATTCTCTTCCTGGTCCTCCGTGGCCTTCCTGCCAAAGAAGAGCAGGTCTCCGGGTTCCAGTCCTTCCGGAGAGTACCGGGTGGAAACCACCCTCCCGCAGTGGGACTGCAGATCACCGTCCCTGGGCAGCTGGGTTCCGTTAAGGAAATAAGCATTTGCCACCAGACCGCTGCAATCGATATTCTTGGAGGAGGTACCCCCCCACAGGTAGGGGATCCCGTGGAACTGAAGAGCGGTTTGCACCACGCCTTCCCTGGTGGTGGTTTTGAAGAAGATTTCTTCGGCCGGCACCACCTCGTTCTTTTTCACCCAGCCTGGACGGCCGTCGGGATAGCCCACCTGGTAGAAATCCCCCTGCTCTCCCGTCTTTCTCAGGATGTTCCCGATGACCAGATCTGATACCGGCAGGGAAGTGTCATCGGCTTCAGTGTAGGCGAATCCGTACTGCCTGTAATAGATGAGTTTCTCAGATTCCCGGTAGGCACTCAGGGCTCCGGGTTCCAGCGGAAAGACTTCCGGAGGGTTCACCTAGCCGATGTAGCCATCGGGAATCCGGATCAGGATTTTACCCTCTCTTTCTATCAGGATCCGGACCGGGGCACCCAGGCGGGCCTGGGTGATCAGCTCCGTTTTGCTGCTGGGCTGGCGCCTCAGGTGAATCACGGAATTATTCACCAGGGCATCGACAAGCGGTTCCTCCCCGCCCTCCGGGATCAGAAGCATTTCATTCCTTATTTTCGGAAATTGCTTTTGCAACTCCTGTGAAAGCGCCTCAAAAGCCTCCTGGCTGGTGACTTCCCCCTGCAGGACCACGATCCCTTCCTCCTCGGAAAGGGATAGCCCCCAGTATTCAAAACGGTCATCCGGAGCGTACGTGGATCGCATGGATTCAAGCAGGGGTTCCAGCCTGGTCCGGGTACGCTCCAGGCGGGATCCGCAGGCGGAAAGGATCAGCAGCAAACCTGTCACTGCAATTGGTAGGTAAAATCGTTTCATTGTTAAGCATTTCGATGCGTGCACTAAAGTAGCAATTTTCGGTCCCCGGAAAAAATCAGAGGGGCCTGGCCACCATAATCCCAGTGGCCCTTTCACTGTTCAGAAGGTATGCCTGGAGGGTTTCATCCGATACCACGACCCTGCCTGCTGCAGAAGACGCATGCAGCAGATGGATCCGCCCCTCACGCCGGACCAGGAGGGCCACATGCATGATGGCGATGCCCTCGATGGACGTGGTGATTCCCACAATGTCCCCCTCCTTCAGGCCGGGTTCCGCCTCCTCCACCAGTTCTTCAGGAATATAGTAAAGATCGCGGTCAGAGATTTCCGCCTCCTGCCGGCGGATCACCTCCACCAGGGTGCTGTCCTTTTGCAGCTGGCTGTAGGACTCCGGGTGCGTACTCATGAAATTGATCTCCTTCTCC
>CAYRLP010000060.1:0-7200 GCA_964424935.1 uncultured Bacteroides sp. | reverse complement strand
CCCCAGTTCACGCGAGAAGTCCCTTACCAGGCCTTTCTTTGCATTGTCATGGATCCAGTCACAGAAATAATGCAGCCGGGATGGGTATCCGTCAAGCATGCCCTGCCGGTAGCGGATCTGCTTCAATTCGGCCGCGAAACGGGTGTCGGTCTTTTCTCCGCTGTGAATGGTTCTTGCCAGGGCCAGGCAGTTCTCTGCGAAGGTGGTGCAATCCAATTCATGCAGGTTGATCACCAGCTGTTCCGGTTCCTTTTCAAGGGTGTGAGCCACATATGGGGTTTCAAGGAACAGCAATCCTGTTCCGGATACCAGATCGGGAACCGTCAGATTTGCCTCATCTCCAATCGATTCAAAGATCTGATCCAGCCTGATCCGGTCCTGGTTGTCCATCTGGATGGGTTCCGGCGGCCGGGCCTCACCCTTTGTTTCACTCTTTCTTTCTGCGTTCCCGCAGGCTGTGAAAAGCAGGGACAGGCTCATCAGCAGGGTGAAGGTTCTCATGGTAGTCTTTCCTGTTTGTTGGTTCATGGTCTCTTGGTATTTCTGTAATAAACGGCATATACGGGACGGTCAGTCATCCCTTCTGTCAGGTCCCCGGATGCTCCGTGCGGCGGATGATCTCATCCTGGAGCTCCGGTCCCAGGTCATTAAAATAATCGCTGTAGCCGGCCACCCGGACAATCAGGTCCTGGTATTTCTCGGGATGCTTCTGGGCGTCCCGGAGGGTATCGGCCGATACAACGTTGAACTGGATGTGATGGCCATCCATGCGGAAATAGGAACGGATCAGCTGGGTCACCTTGCGGATGCTCCGTTCGTCACGGAAGAAATCCGGCGTGAATTTCTGGTTCAGCAGGGTCCCTCCCGTTTTCAGGTGATCGATCTTCAGGGCGGAGTTCAGTACCGCCGTGGGCCCCTTACGGTCCATCCCCTGGAATGGAGAGATCCCCTCGGAGAGCGGCTCCCCTGCCAGTCGTCCATCGGGTGTGGCACCGGTCACCTTGCCGAAGTAGATATGACTGGTGGTGGGCAGCATATTGATCCGGTAGGTGGCCCCGCGGGGACTCCTCCTCCCGTTCACTGCATCATAAAAGGTGTCAAATACCCAGCGGGCATGACCATCGGCCCGGTCATCGTCGTTCCCGTATTTGGGCGTCTCATATAGAAGGGCGGCCCTGAATTCATCGTGGCCTTCAAAATTCTGATCCAGGACTTTCAGGTAGGTCTCTATCGAGATGCTTTTTCTTTCAAACACATGGTACTCCAGGGCGGCCAGCATATCAGTGACGGAGCCCAGTCCCACTCCCTGGATGTAGCTGGTGTTGTAACGTGCACCGCCGCCATTGTAATCCCTTCCTGCGGAGATGCAATCGTCGATCAGCAGGGAGAGGAACGGGACAGGCATATGCACGCTGAAAATGCGTTCGATGATGTTGTTTCCCCTGATTTTTATATCCGCGAAATGCTGCAACTGCCTGCGGAAGGCCTCCCGGAGATCCTCCATGGACCCGAATGCTGCCGCATCACCCAGTTCAAGGCCGATCCGCTTCCCTGTACGGGGATCCACCCCGTTATGGAGGGTAATCTCCAGCACCTTGACCAGATTGAAGTATCCGGTCAGGATGTAAGCTTCCGTCCCGAAGGCACCGCTTTCCACGCAACCGGATGCTCCCCCGTTACGCGCATCCTCCAGACTCTTTCCCTGCCTTACAAGCTCCTGGACAATGGCATCCGTGTTGAATACGGAAGGCTGCCCGAAACCGGTCTTAATGATTTTGATGGCCCGGTCCACAAACGAATCCGGGTTCTTCTTGCTCACCTGCACCATGGAGGAGGGCTGCAGCAGGCGCATCTCCTCCACCACATCCAGCAGGAGGTAGCTCAGCTCGTTCACCGCATCGGACCCGTCTTCCTTCAGTCCACCCATGTTGATCAGGCAGAAATCGGTATAGGTATTGCTCTCTTCGGCAGTGACCCCTACCTTGGGAGGCGAAGGGTGATTGTTGAATTTTATCCAGAAGGACTGCAGCAGTTCCACGGCCGACTCCCTGTCCAGAGCCCCTGAATCCAGATCGGCCCGGTAAAAGGGATACAGGTGCTGGTCCAGTCTGCCCGGATTGAAGGAATCCCAGGGATTGAGCTCCGTGATCACCCCCAGGTGCACAAACCAGTAATACTGCAGGGCTTCATGCATGCTCCTTGGGGCTTTCGCCGGAACCCGGCGGCAGATGGCTGCCAGGTGTTCCAGTTCCTCTTTTCGTTTGGGATCCTTCTCCCCTGCAGCAAGCTGGTCCAGGGTATCAGCATGGCGCCCGGCATACATGATCAGTGCACGGGCAGCGATCCCCATGGCCCGCAGCTCCTCCCGTTTTTCATATGCGATTGGATCTTCCTGAAAATCAAGACTATCCATGGCCTGTTCGATCTCTTCAATCAGGTCCTCCATTCCCTTGTGATAGATCTTCTTACCCAGAACGGTGTGGCCCGGTGCCCGCTGCTCCTGGAACTCGGTAAAAATCCCTGCTTCATAGGCCGCGATCCAGGCCTCGTCCATATTCCCGAATATGCGCTCCCGGTTGGTCTTCCCGCTCCAGTACGGGATAATCAACTCTTCAAATGCCTTCCGGGTCTCCTCATCCACCCTGAAGGATACTTTCTTCCTCCGGTCCAGGATCTCCAGGTCCCTGAGCGAATGAAGGTTGATTTCCGGATAGGTTGGAGTTGCCTTTGGTGCGGGTCCCCGTTCCCCGACGATCAGCTCCCCCTTGTTAATACAGATGGTCTTGTTCCTGAGAACATATTCAAAGGCCCTGGCCCGCTGAACCGGGATTGAATCCTCGGCGGCCGACAACTCCCTGTAAAACCTGGTGATCAGCAATCCCCGCTCAGCTGACAGGCGGTTCACCGCCTTCAGGGACTCACTGCGCAATTTCTTGATTCGTTCGTTCATTCCATCCTGCTTGTTGAGCCGGAGATCCCAGCAGGGTCAGCCCCCGATGATCACTTCCAGTCCTGTCTGTTCAAATTTCTTCTGTAGCCGGCGCATCATGGCCCTGTCGGGTTCCTCAAGCCCCTCCAGGGGCTGTTTCATATGTAAGCGCCGGTATTTGTTCTCTGCAATATGGTGGAAGGGCAGCAGGTGAACCTCGTTCATCTGATCCGACCGCTCCCTCAAAAAAGCGATCATGCGGTCCAGCTCCGCGGCAGTGGTATTGATCCCCGGGATTACCGGGATCCGGAAGATCACCCGGGCTCCCTTTTCCAGCAGCCTGGATGCATTTTCAAGAACAGGCCTGTTATCCGCTCCGGTATACTGCCTGTGAAGTTCCGGATCCATATGCTTCAGGTCGTACAGGAAAAGGTCCGTAAGGGGAAGGATCTCTTCAAACTGTTCCCAGTCCGCATATCCGGAGGTATCAATGGTAGTATGCAGATCATGCATCTTGCAGCCTTCCAGCAGCTGCCGCAGCCCCTGGGGCTGCATCAGCGGTTCCCCTCCGGAAAACGTGACCCCGCCCCCCGACTCCTCGTAAAAATGCTTGTCCTTCAGCAGGGTTTCCAGCAGTCGGTCCACCTCCACCTTCTCCCCGTAAACCTTCTTCCCCGGCACGCTCTTCCCGTTCACTTTTCGCATGATATCCACGCTCACCGGCTCCATCTCCTGGCTCTCCGGGTTATGGCACCACCAGCAACGAAGCGGACATCCCTTCAGAAACAGGGTGGTCCGGATCCCGGGGCCGTCGTGCACGGCAAAACGTTTAATATCAAAAATCGTCACATACATGGGAAAGGAACAACTACTGGAACCTGGAAAAAGATGATATACGAGCAGGGGAAAGGTGCCGGGAAAGATTCTTCGCGGTGAAGGACCAAAGCTCCCGGGAACTCTTCCCCGAGGGTCAATGATAAAACATCCAGCACTCGTAGAGCCCGATATCAGAAGAGTGACATAGAGTGATATGTATACACAATGGATTCACGTATGCAATTTAAGAAAAAACTGAATTTCACCTGCGTACAAGCAAAACCTTCGTATGATCCGCTAACCGTACCTTACGAAGAAATCTGAAATATTCCTCGAATTTAACGGAATCCCATTCCCCTGAAAACAGGGATAATTCCCTTGTACAGCTAATCCCCTGATTGTTCTTAATTACCTTCATGCAGTAGTTTCCGAAATCAGAGTTAATTATAACCGGATCCGGCAAATGAAGAATATCCATCGTTTCCGGTAACTCAAAAAGTACGGAGTCTTTTAAGGTGTACCCCCGTTTGATATATACTGGGTACTGCCTATTCCTTGAGTGTTCAGGTAATTCCAGTTTTTCCGAGAATACACCTATTGGAAGAGAGATGTACTCACCTTCTATTGAAGTAAGCCGATCCATTCTGACTGAAAGAGATTCGTGAACCAAAGGCTTCTTGCCCAAATTAAAATCTTGGTTGAAATCTTGAAGTTCGAACCCACTGAAAGGTAATTCTTGCAGAATACGTACTTTCTGATCCTTCCTGTCTCCAGAGAGAACGGATGTCTGTTTTTCTCCAAAAAATATCCCATGGTACTTCTTGTCAATACATACAGTGGCACCCATTTCTTCATCCAACGTGCACTTTACTTTCTGTTCCTTCAGGTTATCAGTCGTGCTATATCTGGGCGTATGGCCCAGTTTGCCTCCAGCCTCACTCACGAAGAGCACCTCACGGTCATCTGTAAAATCACCTAAATAACCTGCAGGAAATCTTTGGCTGGTGCACTCAAGCCATATGGTATCGTAAGTAAGCGGGACAGCAAGGATTACATGATTAAATTGCTGGGAAGGAAATTCTTCGATGAAGGAGGAATGTTCCCGTCCAGCATTAACCAATGTGTAACGGGAATCAATACCCACCGCAGCAAGTAGAGCGCACATGTAGTTGGATAGGGCCTTGCAATCGCCGTATCCAACTTCACTGACCTGACTAGCCGGTACGGTTTGAAATCCGCCAATACCAAGTGAAATATTCACATAACGGACTTTCCCTTGCATATATGAATATAATCTTCGCACTTTCTCTTCTTCTTTATCAAGATCCTTCACAAGTTCCCTGATAATTGTAACCTCCTGAGAATCAAGACTCCTCCTCTCTGAGCCAATCTGATAGATCCATGAACCTAGTTCTTCCCAAGTGTTCATTGAACCTAAATAACCACCAAACTCAAATTGGGTTGGACCGAAAAGCACTCTTGGACAGAGGTCTATCAGGGTTTCCGAAACACTTTCCTGAACCAGAGCAGGAAGATGATTCATATCAAGACGGAGGACCTCGCGTTCCTCCTTGAGTATCTTTTCAAAATCCCCAGCATGATTTATAATCTTATATCGGAATAAACCCTCTCTGTCTTCAAGAATTTGTAGCCGGGCATTCTGTATTGAAATGTTCCATGCCGGATAGGGACACCAGGATGGTAAAAGAAAGGTGCTGTTCTGTTCATAGTTATAGGTATACTCAATGGTATAAGGGTAAGAGTGGAACTCAGGCTTTATGATCTTGATTCGGCTATCTTCGTAGAGGCTATAGGCAGGAATCATGCTGAAATCAGGAATTTCATCTCTTTTAATGACTTTCTCCAGCTCCCCGGATGCATTAAAAATCTTTCCTTTAAGATGGCTGAGTCTCACATTCCTGTCATAGGGCCCTTGAAACAATGCAAACTGTTCACCCTCTTCATCCAGAATTGTAATGGCGAATATCACTGATCTCTCTACCCTACCGTTTTCATATAAATGAATATCCTCCTCATAAGTACGCACGACAGCTTTGGCTGCCTCTTTAAGTTCTTGTGGAATTTTGTCTACACTGTATATTCGATCAGTAGCACTCACTACAGCATACGCACATAGCAAAAGTGTGGCTGATGCTATAGCTTTCATAGATTCACTTTCTTTAAGATCAAGACTTCCCTTTCCTTGAGGACAACCATCTGGAAAAATGATTTGAGCTCTTCATACTCTTCAGGCAGAAATATCGCTTTCTTAAGAAGAAACTGATACATAACCTGAATTAGGTTTCCATTCTTGTTAATACTGTAAAGAAATTGAGCCGACTTATCTGTATTAACCAGATTGACTGGTTCAGGGATTTGCTCTATTGTATAACTTTCGGGGATATTCAGATTGAGGATATACATTTTACTTTCTCCATAGTTAAAATCTACCGGAAACCTCCTTGAGTCCCTCTTGAATGGGTTGTCACCAATCCCTCCGATAATAATGGGATCTACCTGTATCATATCTCCATTAATATTAGTATTCCCATCTATTTCAATTCGATAGGCTTCCGTTATTGGGCCCTGATCAGAATCAGCACCAAGTACCTGATAATCGTCGATATATACATCGTGCTGTTTTTCAAGATTTCCCAAGTATTCTGACTCTGTATTATATTCCTCTCGCACTTTCCTAAACTTCGCTGAGGCATAACCAGCATACTGGACATTTGCCTGTCCCTCCATTACTCCATCTTCATTCAACTGAAGGTTGCAATTGATGATCTCCTTCTCTTCTTTCTCAGGAATAATGTCTACCCATTCACCCTTTTCTCTCATAATAACAAATCCCGCTTGATTTAGGCATTCTGCATTGAGCATATCGAATGGGTAATGCTTTTCTGCGGCATCAATAACATAAAAACGATCACCTATCTTCACATACGATAGAGTATAGTTAAACTTAGATAGACTGGGATATAAGGGATTAATTAATCCTTCACTGCGAATGCTTGATACCATAGGATAGCACTCTATCCCCAGTTTCTGGATCAACTGCATGAACAGGAAATTCATCTCTGCTGAATTTCCGGTTCGGTCCTTGGAAAACACTGTTCTAAGAGTAGTCTCCTGATCAGTCCACAAACGCTTCTCTCCGTTCCATTTGACTTGATTACGTATATATTCCAAGGCAAGTCTGACCTTCTCTGCATCCTGATTTGATGTGTTTTGAATTGAATCTGCTAAATAATCCAGGTAATTAGCCTGTTCCCTGAGCAATCCGCCATAATAAGGGGATTTATAAAACATTTCGGAAACTGCTTCCCAACTTTCAGTATAAACTCTCCAAATACTAGTATAGTTGCTGTACTCGGTTTTATGCTCCGTAATCTCAATAAACATTGTGGACATATAGTTTTTCTCCGAGTTAATATATGGTTCCGGCTTAAATG
>CAYRLP010000059.1:0-9754 GCA_964424935.1 uncultured Bacteroides sp. | reverse complement strand
TCCAACCCCCGAACCAGACCTATGGTCTGAACGAACCCGATCCGGCAGAGGACTGCCTGGTCCTGAACATCTGGACCCCTGCGACCGATGGGAAGAAACGGCCCGTTATGGTCTACAATCACGGAGGGGGATTCCGGACCGGGTCCGGAGGGAGTACCGCCCAGAACGGCTCAAACCTGGCCCGCATGTATGATGTGGTGGTAGTTGCCACCAATCACCGGCTGGGTCTGCTCGGATTCCTATACCTGGATGAATTGGCCGGGGAGGAATACAAAGGCTCAGGCAACCGGGGTGTTCAGGATATTGCCGTTGCCCTGCAGTGGGTAAACGAAAACATCGCACTTTTCGGAGGGGATCCGGACAACGTCATGATCTTCGGTGAGTCGGGTGGGGGGATGAAAACCTCCTGTCTGTATGCCATGCCTGAAGTAGCTCCCTATTTTAACAAAGCCTCCATCGAGAGCGGACCAGGGGTCACCATGATCCAGGCTGAAATTGCAGCCCGGACCACCCGTTCCCTGCTGGACTACCTGAACATACCACCAGAAAAGTGGGAGAGGCTCCTGAAGGTGCCGGCCGCCAAGCTTCTTGAAGCCCAGGGAAATCTTCCAACGGGCCCGGGGGGCCTTTCGGGTGGATTCCGCGGAATAGGGGGGTCGGGACTGGGGAGTTTTGGTGCCGTGGTGGACGGTGTGGTGCTTCCGGATCATCCTTTTGAACCCAAAGCACCGGAGATCTCCAGGGACAAGCCCGTGATGGTGGGATGGAACGAGGATGAATACATCTTTTTTGCTTTGTACGGGGACAAAGAGGTATTCACTATTACGAATGAGGAATTGCGAAGTAGGCTCGACCGGGATTTCGGGGACCAGGCCGGTCTGATCCTTACTACCTATCAGGAAGCCAATCCTGAACTTACTCCGGGCGAAATATATATTGCCATCCGCTCCATCACCATGATGGGACTGGGTTCCATCCGGATCGCGGAACGGAAAAGCATCCAGGGGGGTGCCCTTGCTTATCTCTATAATTTCGGATACAAATCCAACAACAAGGTCCCGGGAACGGACTTTGAGATAGGTACCATGCATGCACTTGACATCCCATTCAAGTTCTATAATGTGGAAGGAGGGATGGCAGGAACGAAAGAGGACCGCTTTGTGGCTTCCCGGAATATGACGGGACTTTGGACCTCTTTTGCCCGTACGGGGAAACCCGAGGCCAGCAATCAACCGGACTGGCCCCCTTATAACATGGAGAACAGGCCCACCTATCGGATAGACACCCGTTGTGAGGTGATCCACAACCGGTTCCGGGCGGAACGTGTCATGTGGGAAGAGGTCTTCGGGAATCTATCGCAGGGTTAAAAAGGTTTAATCAGATCCGTAAAATATGCCTGAACGTCGGGAAAGATTCCCGGTTGGTCTAATACTTTTTCCTGCCGGCAGTACCCCATATACCTTTGTATCAAAAGAATTTCACCATGAAGATGATACAAAGAAAAGGCTGGATGCTGCTGGCACTTGGGGTTCTTTCCGGATCCTTGATGTGCTTTTCACAGGAACCGGTCGAATGGTCCCTCGACAGTTGCCTGGCCTACGCACTTGAAAGGAATGTTGATGTCCGGAAGTCGGGGCTGGCTATCGAACGGAACAGCCTGTACCTGGAACAATCCAAAGCGGCCCGTTTGCCCAGCCTGTCGGCCAGTGCAAACCAGAATTTCAGCTGGAACTATACCTATGAAGGCTCAAGCGGAACCTCTTCCACCGGCGAGGCCACCGGGAGCACCTCTTTTGGTCTGAATTCCAGCGTGGACCTCTTCCGAGGCCTGAAACTGAAAAACCAGATTAAACAATCTGAACAGAACCTGACGAGCAGCGTGTACTCCTCTGAAACCATCAAGGAGTCCATGGAGCTGAATGTGCTGAACGCCTTCTTAAGTGTATTATATGCACAGGAGGGGGTTGTGAATGCGGAGAATCAGATCGGGGTCACCGAGGAACAGCTGGCACTGGCCGAAGAACGGTTGCGCCTGGGAATCATCTCTCAGTCCGACTATTTACAGATCAAATCAGAGCTGGCCAGTGAGAAACAGACCCTGGCCGATGCCAGAAACACACTGATCATGGCCAGGATTGAGCTCATGCAACTGATGGAATATCCTTTCAGTGAAGATTTCAGGATTTTCTCTCCCGACCTGAGCGGAATACTGGAGAATATAGAGATTCCAAATCCCACCGAAATATACCAGGCAGCCCTGGGTTTCAAACCCCAGATCAAACAGGCCATGGCCAATACCGAAAGTGCCAAACTGGACGAGGCCATTGCCAAAGCCGAAATGATCCCTTCCCTCTCGCTCATAGCCAGCCTGGGAACCAACTACACTGGCCTGCGTACCGACCTCAACTATTTTGACCAGCTGCACGACAATTTCAGTCCGCGTGTTGGTTTGACGCTTTCCATCCCCATATTCCAGAAAAAGCAGGCCAAAACAGCTGTCGGGGTTGCCCAGATCGGAATATCCGAAGCGCAACTGAACGAAATTGATACCCGTAATGCCCTTCGCAAGGAGATTGAACAGGCAGTGGCCAACGTGTATTCTGCACAACAGCAATACCTGGCCAGCCAGGAAGATTATTCAGTAACACAGGAGTCAGTGGATGTGGCTACTGCCAAGCTGAACCAGGGACTGATTAATTCCGTGGACTACCTCTATGAACGAACCAATCTTATTCTGGCCGAAAGCCAGCTGCTTCAGTCCAAATACAAGCTGATCTTCAGCGAAAAAGTACTGGATTTCTATAAAGGGATCCCAATAACCTTATAATAAAGCTGCAAATCATTTTAAAAAAGATAACCATGAAAAAAGTCATTATTACAGTTGTTGTCCTGGCAGGAATTTCTGCTGCGTTGCTGGCTTTTGTTAAGCCCTTCGAGAAGAAATCCTCCAGTGTCGCACTTGAAACCCAGGATGTGATCCGGGGTGACATCAGCGAGGTGATCACCTCCACCGGAACGCTTGAAGCCCTTGAAACCGTGGAAGTCGGTACCCAGGTCTCGGGAATCATCGACCATATTTATGTGGACTATAATTCCATCGTGAAGAAAGGCCAGATTTTGGCCAAGATCGACGAGACCCCGCTGCTCGCCCAGCTGGAACAGAGCCAGGCTTCTGTGGAAAGTGCCGAGGCGGAAGCCGATTACCAGAAGGCCAACTACGAGCGCTATAAGGTACTCGCTGAACAAAATCTGATAGCGGAGCTGGACTACAAGCAGGTAGAGTACAATTACCGGAAGGCCATGGCCGCGTTGAAAAATGCGCGGTCGGTCCATGAAAAGAACAATATCAACCTGGCCTATGCCACTATCACCTCCCCCATTGACGGGATAATCCTGGACCGTGCCGTGGATGAAGGACAGACGGTGGCCGCCAGTTTTAATACGCCCACTATGTTCACCATTGCCAACGACCTGACCCAGATGCAGGTGGAAGCCAGCGTGGATGAAGCCGACATCGGAAGGGTGAAACAGGGACAGCGGGTGGAATTCGGTGTGGATGCCTACCCCGACATGAAATTTGAAGGGGAGGTCACCCAAATCCGTCTTCAGCCGGTGGAAAGCTCCAATGTGATTACCTATACGGTGATTATCAATGCACCTAACGATGAATTGAAGCTGATGCCCGGGATGACCGCCAATATCTCCTTCTATGTGATGGAGAAAAAGGATATTGTCCTGATGCCCGCTGAGGCTATGTATTTCACACCCGATCCCGGGAGTATACAAGCCTATGAGGAGCAACATCCCGACATCACTTTCAATACGCCGGCCGGACCGGGAAAAGGTCCCGGACCCGGAGAAGCTTCAGAGTTTGGCCCCGAAAATGGTCCTTTCAATGGTTCTGTGAACCTGATCTGGGTGAAAAAAGGAAACGAGATTGAAGCCGTTCCTGTGGAGCTGGGAGATACGGATGAACTCTATTATGAAGTATTGTCCGGATTGCAGGCCGGGGATGTGGTGCTGACAGGGTTTGCCACGGCGAGCCCAGATATGGCCCAGACCCATACTTCGGAACAATCCGAAGCCCGCAGCCCCTTTATGCCGCAGCGTCCGGGTGGCGGAGGGAATCCTCCCCGGGGTCCGGGTGGTGGAGGCTGAAATCCCTAACAGAGAAACTTGTACAGACAGGAACAATACAAACTTGTACAGACTTGAAGACCATCATAAAGGTAGAGGAGCTATGTAAGGATTTCCACATGGGAGAAATCACGGTCCATGCCCTCCGGGGAGTCAACCTGGAGATTAAGGAAGGAGAATTTATAGGGATCATGGGGGCCAGCGGTTCAGGCAAATCTACCATGCTGAACATCCTGGGCTGCCTGGACAAACCCTCGGCAGGGAGATATATCCTGGACGGAACTGATACCGGTACCCTGAATAAGAACCAGCTGGCCGGCCTGAGGAACCACAAACTGGGATTCATTTTCCAGTCCTACAACCTGCTTCCACGGACCACCGCCCTGGAGAATGTGGAACTCCCCCTGTTCTATAATTCCGGGATCAAACCCAAGGAACGGAGGGAACGGGCCATCCATGCCCTGGAAGCCGTTGGTCTGGCGGACCGGATGGGCCATATGCCCAACCAGATGTCGGGGGGACAACAGCAACGGGTGGCCATCGCCCGTTCCCTGGTCAACGATCCGGTTCTGATCCTGGCCGATGAGGCCACGGGTAACCTGGATACCAGGACCTCATTCGAAATTTTGGCCCTTCTGCAAAAACTCAACGAGGTAGAAGGCAAAACCATCGTTTTCGTCACCCACGAACCGGATATTGCCAGATGCATGAAACGGAATGTGGTGTTCCGTGACGGCAATATATTGCGTAAGGAACCTGTGCTGGAAAGGGTAAATGCGGCCCTGGTCCTGGAAACCTTGCCCGTAGAGGAAGAAGTCATATAAAAGAAAAGTCATGAACTACTTGAATACATTGAAGATTTCCCTGAGTGCCCTGAACCGGAACAAATTCAGGACCTTCCTGACCATGCTGGGCATCATTATCGGGGTGGGGTCGGTCATCGCCATGCTGGCCATTGGCCAGGGCTCCAAGAAAAGCATCCAGGACCAGATGTCCGAAATGGGCACCAACCTGATCATGGCCATGCCCGGCTCCGAGATGAGGGGTGGGGTACGGATGGGTAATGACGATGCCCAGAGCATGAAGCTGAGCGACCTGGATGTTATCCGCCAGGAATGTGATGCCATCACCGCTGTTTCACCGGAAGTCCGGTCCAGCGGGCAGCTGGTTAACGGAAACTTGAACTGGCCTTCTTCCATTTACGGGGTGAACGGGGATTTCCTGGAAATCCGCAAATACAAACTGGAATCGGGACGACTCTTCTCTGATCGGGAAATACAAACCTACGCCAAGGTCTGCATCATTGGCCAGACCCTGCTGGAAAACCTGTTCGAAGAGGGTGAAAATCCCCTGGGAAAGAGCATCCGCTTCAACAACATTCCCTTCAAGGTGATCGGCGTGCTTGCCGAACGGGGTGAGAACGGGATGGGTCAGGATATGGACGACCTGATGCTGGCCCCCTATACGGCTGTCATGAAACGGATCCTTTCCATAGACTATATCAACGGGATCATGTGCTCCGCCGCTTCTGAAGAACAGAATGAACTGGCCATGCAACAGCTGGCAGATGCGCTGCGGAAGGCGCATAAAATCGGTCCCAGTGATGAGGATGATTTCAGGATCATGTCCCAGTCCGAACTGGTTTCCACCTTCACCTCCATAAGTGACATGATGACCGTGCTCCTTGGGGCGATTGCCGGAATCTCCCTGCTGGTAGGAGGCATCGGGATCATGAATATCATGTTTGTATCGGTGACCGAACGTACCCGGGAAATCGGGCTCCGGCTATCCGTGGGCGGACGCGAACGCGATATCATGATGCAGTTCCTGGTGGAATCGATCCTGATCAGTATCCTGGGTGGTGCACTGGGGATCCTCCTGGGAATCCTGGCCACAAAGGTAGTAGGTTCGGTGGCAGGCTGGCCCGTGGTGGTCATGACCCAGGCGGTGGTTCTTGCTTTTGTGGTGTGTACAATCATCGGAGTGTTTTTTGGATGGTATCCCGCCAAGAAGGCAGCCGGACTGAATCCCATCGATGCGTTGCGTTACGAATAAAAACTACTAATTTTAGCTGATAAACACGGGATCATGACTTTATCTTTGAAGCCCGATAGAAGGCTCCCCGTTATCCTGCATATCCTGGCCTGGGTCATCCTTCTGGTCCTTCCCTGGTACCTGGTCAATGCCCTGGGGATCGGTGACAGCCGTTTCCTCCGGCACTATTACCTGAATACGTTATTTTATGGGGCCTTCTTTTACATCAATTACCTGGTACTGGTTCCTCTTCTGTATTTTAACGAAAAACGGCTCCGATATTTTGGTGCCCTGGTCCTGCTGGTGGGGGGGTTGACAGTGTCCATGTTTTACCTGAACAATGTACTGTTTGCAGGTCCTCGCATGGAGGCGGACAGGAGACCCCAAATTGAAGGATCACGGCCGATAGAGGGACCCCGCCCCATGGAAGGTCCCGAAAGGGGAGGCAGACCCGACAGACGTCCTCCCGTTGCGTTCATTGGAATGATTACCCATTTTTCCACCCTGATTTTTCTTACCGGATTTTCACTGGGCCTGGGAGTCCTGGAGCGGTTCCGGAGCCAGGAGAAGGAGAAAAAGGAAATGGAGAAGGAGATGCTGAATGCCGAACTGGCATTGCTGAAAAACCAGGTCAGTCCCCATTTCTTTTTCAATACCCTGAACAACATCTACTCCCTGATCCAGTTCGACAGCCAGAAAGCGGGGGAGACCGTGCATAAGCTGTCCAAGCTTATGCGTTATTTGCTTTACGATTCTGATAAGCACCTGACCGGACTCGCGGAGGAGATTCAGTTTATGCAGAACTACATTGAGCTGATGCAACTCCGTTTAAAGGAACAGGTGGACCTCCGTGTGGATCTTCCGGCGAACCCTCCTCCTATGCTTATTCCTCCCCTGCTGTTCATTCCGGTCATTGAAAACGCCTTCAAACACGGGATTTCGTACAGGGAGCCCTCCTTTATCGAGATTTCAATGAAGGTTAAGGGAGATGAATTGGCCTTCAGCACCCGGAACAGCCTGGCGGAAAGCTCTGCGGAAAATCCCGAGGAACATACCGGCATAGGACTGGACAACGTGCGTAAAAGACTCAATCTCCTTTTTCCGGGAATGCATACCCTGAAGATAGAACCCGGGCCAGATGAGTTCCTGGTGGAGATCACTCTGAATACAATAGAATTGCACTCATGAAGATCCGGACCGTTGCCATCGACGATGAACCGCCTGCCCTTCAGCTGGTCCGTGAACATATTCTGAAAACTCCCTTCCTGGTGCTTGCCGGAGCCTTCGACAATCCGCTGGAAGCCCTGGAATATCTTTCGAACCATGAGGTGGATCTGATCCTGCTGGACATCCAGATGCCGGACCTGACCGGGCTGGAATTTGCCCGGGCCCTTCAGGAGGGCCCCCACGTGATCTTCACCACAGCCTATGACAAATATGCTCTCGAAGGCTACAAGTTGAACGTGGTCGATTACCTGTTGAAGCCTTTTAACTATGAAGAATTCCTCATTGCGGTTCAGAAGGCCAAAAAACTGATCGAACTGGAACGCTCATCCTTTCATGAAACAGAAGTAAGAAACCGTTTTCTTTTTCTGAAATCAGATTACAAGATCAGACGCATCAACTTTGATGAGATTCTATATATCGAGGGTCTGAAGGATTATGTAAAGGTTTATCTCCGGCAGGAGAAGCATGCGATCATATCCCTGGTTACCATGAAATCCCTGGAAAGCAAACTGCCTTCTGACCAGTTTATGCGGGTACACCGTTCCTACATCGTGAACCTGGAGCAGATCCGTACCATTGAACGGCATCGCATCGTGTTCGGGGAAACGCGTATTCCGGTCAGCGACCAGTACAGGGAAACGTTCGATGCCTTTGTAAAAAAGAATTTCCCGGGCTGATCCACAGCTACCACAGCTGATACCGTAAATATCTGCCTGAATCCATAATGGGTCCCGGTTTTTTGTTGCCTTTATTTTGCTTTATATTTACGAATGCTTTACTTTTGTTATCGTTTATTTTCGTTATGCTTATGAAAAGATTTGTTATTGTTCTGTTATCACTCATTCCTCTGCTGGGGTGTGAACAGGCAGCCCAACCGGAAAAGGACAGCAAACCCAGAACCATTATCACCACGGATGGGGAGGTGGACGATATGGACTCCTTCATCCGTATGCTTTTATACAGCAACGAGTTAAACATTGAAGGCCTTGTGTACAGCAGTTCCCAGTGGCATTACAAAGGGGACGGCTTAGGCACCCTGTTTACCTCCGAAATGCCCATGACGGCCCGTATATACGGCGAAAGAACCGACCTGCGCTGGCCCGGCACCACCTGGATGCAGGAATTGATCGGGAAATACGCTGAGGTCTATGACAACCTGACGATCCATGATGCATCCTATCCCTCCCCCCAATACCTGACCAGCATCATCAGAACAGGGAACATCAACTTTGAAGGGGATATGAAGGAGGCCACCGAGGGTTCGGATTTCATTAAGGATATTCTGCTGGATGACAGGGAAGGTCCGGTGTATGTACAGATCTGGGGAGGCACCAACACCCTGGCCCGGGCCTTGCTTAGCATAGAGGAAACTTATAAAGGAACCAAAAACTGGGAGGATGTTTACCGTAAGGTTTCCGAAAAGATCTTCATTTATACCATCCTCGACCAGGATGCCACCTATAATAACTATGTGGCCCCCAACTGGCCCGACATCAGGGTGATCTACAATTCGGCCCAGTTCTGGAGTTTTGCCTACATGTGGCCCAGGGTGGTACCGGAGGAGCTGAAACCCTATATGGAAGGACCCTGGTTCGCCGAACATATTAAATTTAATCACGGATCCCTGCTGGAGAACTATTACCTGTGGGGCGACGGTACCCATATTGAGGGCGACCCGGATCATACCCATGGTGATATGCAGGAGGTCGTGAAACAAAACCGGAAACAGTATGATTTTATTTCCGAAGGTGATTCTCCTGCCTATTTCTATCTGCTGGACTTCGGTTTAAGGAGCCGGGAGGATCCCATCTATGGAGGGCTGGGAGGAAGATTCAAGCAGTCCGATATGAATCCCATGCGATGGGAAGATGGCAGGGATGTGGGGGACATCAATCCGGAGACGGGTGAACTGGATCCTTCCTATCCACAGGTCCGCTGGATCGATGTGCTTCAGAATGACTTTGCGGCCCGGGCGGACTGGTGTGTCCAGCCTTTCGAAGAGGCCAACCATCCGCCCAAAGTAACACTCAGGACCCCTTCCGATATCATGGTGAAACCAGGAGAGACCGTGGAGTTTCGGGGGACTGCTACCGATCCGGACGATGACCCTGTGAGCTATAGCTGGTGGCAGTACCTGGAAGCCGGAACCTGCAAAATACCTTTAACCATCGATAGTTCGGATTCGCAGCATGCCTCACTTGCCATTCCGGAAGGAGCGCAGGCAGACCAGACCATACACCTTATCCTGGAGGTAAAGGATAATGGTTCTCCCGGACTGACCCGCTTTGCCCGTACGATTCTGACCATCGAATAATCCGAGTTCGCCATGCTGGCTCAACAACGAAGAGAAAAAATT